>JANXZI010000048.1 GCA_025355595.1 Spartobacteria bacterium | reverse complement strand
ACACCAACAGAAGCGCCTGCGGCGGGCTCAACGCTCAACGCTCAACTTCCAACGCCCAACTCCCAAGGCAGAATCCGCCACGGCAGCACTTCTTCGCTTTGGATGTTGGCCGTTGGGCGTTGAATGCACCGCTCTCGCGGGTTAACGCTGTCGCAATGTTTCGTCCACGCATCATCAACGTTGCCGCTGTCGGCCTGCTGCTTTCGCTGCGCACGGCCATTGCGGAGACGTCCACATTTGCGGATGCGGGCGTGCCTTTTCTCGAGAAGCACTGCGTCTCGTGCCATGGGAAAGACAAGCAGAAGGGCGACTTCGCGCTGCATGAATTCCGCGACGACCTCTCCGTGCTTCGTTCGCGCAAGCGGTGGCGCGATGTGGTGGAAATGGTGCGGTCCGGCGAGATGCCGCCGGACGACAAGCCGCAGCCGTCAGCGGAGGAAAAGCGGCGATTTCTCGCAGCGGTCGCCGGGGTTTTTGCGAAAGCGGATGCAGGCAAGCCCGACCCCGGACGCGTCACCGTGCGGCGGCTGAACCGCAACGAATACAACAACACGATCCGCGACCTGCTGCACATCGAGTTCCGGCCCGCGGATGATTTCCCGAGCGACGATGTGGGGCACGGCTTCGACAACATCGCGGACGTGCTCACCGTCTCGCCCGTGCTCATGGAGCGCTACCTCGACTCCGCGGACAAAATCGCCGAGCAGGCCATCCCGCTCAGCGCGACGAAGCCGCCGAAGCGCACGATGGGCGCGAGGTTTTGCGAGCCGTCCTCGCCGAAGGTGCCGAACGTACAGTGGAGGCCGTTCACCGCGTCGGAGACGGATGCGCCATTCTCCGGGCCGGTGAACACGCCCGTGCGCATCACCGCCGAGGGCGACTTCATCATGCGCGCGCGACTCTACGCAAAGTCAGCGGATGGTCGCCCCGTGCGCGTCGCAATGATGGTCTCGGGCGCCGCGCTCTCAAAGCCTTCCCCAGCCGAAGAAATCACCAAGCTCGACGGCGCGTGGCTCCAATTTGTGAAGCGCGCGCACATTTTGAAGACGGTGGAAATCACCGCGAAGTCCGAGAAGGACGCGCAGGTCATCGAGGCAAAAGTGCCGCGGCTCGAAGGGATCGAGCGCATCGTGCTCGCTGCGGCGAAACCGGAAGCCGGCAAACCGGCACCGACGATCTTCGTCGAGTGGCTCGAATACGAGGGGCCGATGGATCCGCGCAGTGCTGCGACGAAAACGCTGCTCACCGTGACGCCCGGAAAATCACAGGCCGAGCAGACGCGCGAGGTGCTCGCGCGTTTCGCCGTGCGCGCGTGGCGGCGGCCCGTCACCGCCGAGGAACTCGATCGGCTCACGAAGCTCGTCGCCTACGCGATGGGGCACAACGACACATGGGAGGAGGCGATGCGCCGCGCGGTGAGCGCGATCCTCGCGTCGCCCAAATTTGTCTTCCGGCTCGAACCCGACGACCTGCCGCAGGCCACCGAGCCGCATCCCGTGGATGAATTCCATCTCGCCACGCGACTCTCGTATTTCCTGTGGAGTTCGTGCCCGGATGACGAGCTGCTGCGCGTCGCGTCGGAGAAAAAACTCGGCACGAATCTCGATGCGCAGATCAAGCGCATGATCCAGGATCCGCGCGCCGATGCACTCATCCGGAATTTTGCGATGCAGTGGCTCCAGCTCGGACGCCTCGCCTCGCACAGCACGGACCCGAAGACCTTCCCAAACTGGAAACCCGAACTCGGCGCGGCGATGGCCGAGGAGACGCGGCGCTTTTTCGGCGAAATCGTGCGAACGGATCACAGCGTGCTCGATTTGCTCGACGGCGATTTCACGTGGGTGAACCAGCGCCTCGCGGAACTCTACGGAATCCGCGACGCGGGCAATTTCCAGAAGGACGAATGGAAGCGCGTGTCGCTCGCCGGTACGCAGCGGGGCGGACTGCTCACGCAGGCCAGCATCCTCACCGTGACCTCCAATCCCACGCGCACCTCACCGGTGAAGCGCGGCAAGTGGATCCTCGAACAAATCCTCGGCACGCCGCCGCCTGCGCCGCCGCCGAACACGCCGTCGCTCGATGACAGCAAGCGCGCAGAACTCCAGGGCACCTTCCGCCAAAAGCTCGAACAGCATCGCGCGGATCCGAAGTGCGCGAATTGCCATGCGAAGATGGACGCATTCGGATTTGCGCTGGAAAATTTCAACGGCATCGGCCAGTGGCGCGAGCGCGATGAGACGGGCGCGGCCATCGATCCCTCCGGCAAACTCGGCACCGGCCGCACGGTGAACGGCCTCGCCGACATGAAGGTGCTGCTCCGCAGCCGCAAGCAGGATTTCGCACGCTGCCTCACGGAGAAAATGCTGATCTACGCGCTGGGCCGCGGGCTCGACTGGTACGACGAGGCGACCGTCTCGCGCATCCTGTTCGGCCTTGAAAAGAACGACTACCGGCTTTCGACGCTCATCGGCGGGATCGTGAAGAGTCCGGCCTTTCTCCTGCGCCGCGGCACGTCGCAGGCGGAGGCAAACCAGATGAAATAGTTCGCGACTGAAATGCCTTCCCGTCCGGCTTTCCTATTTCAGCGTCACATCCGCGACCTCCGGCTAATTCCTTGCAGTGAACCATTCTGATCCGTCGCGCACCGCGCAGTTCGTCCAGTTGCTGACGGCGCTGCAAAGCCGGCTTTACGCCTACCTTTGCACGCTGCTGGCAAATGCGGGCGATGCGCGCGATGTGCTTCAGGAGACAAATCTCGTCCTGTGGAAAAAGGTGGACGGCTACGATTTCACGCGGGCCTTCGAGCCGTGGGCGATCCGGTTCGCGCATTTCCAGGCGCTCGCGTGGCGTAAGCGGCAGAGCCGCGACCGGCTCGTGTTTGGTGATGCGACGCTGGACTTGCTGGCGGCGGAATTCGACGGCGCGCACAGTGCGGACGATGAACTGCGCGCGCTGGAAGAATGCCTCGGCAAACTCCCGGACAAGCAGCGCGCGATCGTCGCCCGGCGCTACCAAGACGCGGAGCCTGTGAATGAAATCGCAACGAGCGAGGGCAAGCCGCCGAATGTGATCGCGGCGTTCCTCTACCGCGCACGGAAGGCGCTTGCCGAGTGCATTTCCGCGGTGCTGGCCACGGAGAAGCGAAGCGCATGAATGATTTCGAGACACTCTTGGAACGCCTGCTCGCAGGTGCCGCCACCGAAGCGGATCGCACCGCGCTCGACACAATCCTGCGCACCGACGAAGCGCTGCGCCGCGAGTATGCCGCGCAGATGCGGCTGGACGCGCTGCTCGTCTGGCGCTCGGGAAAAATGCACAGCATGGCGGGCTCACAGGACGCCGCGGAAAATCGCATGATCGAATTCACGATGCCGCGCTCCGCGCATTCGCGCCGGTGGCTCACGATGGCGGCGGCGTTTGCAGTCCTCTGCGGCGTGGCGGCGCTGTGGCAGTGGAAAGCCGCGCACGCGCGGAATGATTTCACCATCGTGATCGAACGCGCGGAGGATGCACGCTGGAGCGATGGCGCGGCGGTGAAGGCCGGTGAAAATCTTCGGCGCGAAAACCTCGACCTTGCGAACGGCACCGTGAGCTTCCGAACGGCGGCGGGTGCGATGGTGAACGTGACCGCACCCGCACGCCTGCGCGTGGTGACTCCGATGCTCATCCGCGTGCTCGCCGGTCGCGTGACTGCCGATGTGCCAGAGCGCGCGCACGGTTTTGCCATCGAGACCACGCAGGCGCGCATCGTGGATCTCGGCACGCGCTTCGGAGTCGAGGCGGCGGCGGACGGGCACACGGATGTCGTGGTCTTCGAGGGCAAGGTGGACGTGACGCCCGCCGATGAACCGGAGACGAAACGGCTCGTGCAGGGTGAAGGCGTGCGGCTCGAAAAAGGCCAGCCCGCCGCACGCGTGGAGAATGTCCACACCGGCGCGCAGCCCGGCGACTGGTCCGCAAAAGAGGGCAACGGACTGATCCGCCGCGTGCATGACAGCATCGGCATCGGCGAGAGCGCAAAATTTTACGAAATCCTCCCCGGCGCGTTCAAGGACGGCACGCGCGCCTACGTGGATCGCACGCACGAGTGGCGCGGGATCGACGCGAACGGCCTTCCGAAATTGCTTCAGGGCGCAGACCTCGTTCGCACTTTCAACGACGACAAGCGCGAGCCGCAGATGCGGATCACCGTCGAACTAGCGCGCCCGGCGACGCTCTACATTTTCATCAACAAGACAGCACCTGCATGGGTGGAGCGCGCGGGATTCACGAGCACCGGGATGGACATCCGCCTCAACGAATCGCTCGCCCGCAAGCCGGCGGGAGAATGCGGCGCTGGCATCGAGCGCGTCTTCTCCGTCTGGAAACTGGGGGTGACCGCGCCCGGCTCCGTGGTCCTCGGCCCTGCCCGCGAAGGCCCCACCGGCGCAAAGGCGATGTACGGAATCGCGGCGACTCCGCTGCCCGCAAAATGATGATGCGCTTCGTCATCCTGGTCCTTTTCGCCACCTCCGCATTCGCCGCGGACCCGGACTTTGCGCGCGAAGCCCGCCCGCTGCTCGCGCGTTACTGCTTCGACTGCCACGGGGCGAAAAAGGCGAAGGGTGACGTGGACTTTGAGCGCATCGCAAAGCCGCTCGCGCAATACGCACGCAAGCCGTGGTCAGACGCGCATTCGCAGATCCGCAGCGGCGAAATGCCGCCGGACGGCAAGCCGCAGCCGAGCGACGCGGAGCGCGCGAGACTGCTCGCGTGGCTGGAGAATGCGGTCGAACGCATTGACGCCGCCGCGCCGCCGAATCCCGGACGACCGGTGCTGCGGCGGCTCACGCGTTTCGAGTATCGCAACACAATCCGCGACCTCACAGGTGTCGCGTTCGATTTCCAATTCGACCCGACGACGGATTTTCCCGCCGACGGCGCCGCCGCGGGCTTCGACACGAATGGCGCGGTGCTCGGCATGTCGCCGCTCCACATCGAGCAGTACCTCCAGGCCGCCGAGCGCATCGTGAATGCCGCGGTGATCGCAGACGGCCTCGACGGCCCGCGCACCTGGCGCTGGGAGGCGAAGGACTTTTCCGGTGGCAGCGCCACATTCACGAAGCCGGGAAACCTCACGCGCGAACTGCGCATCGAGCAGGCGGGCGAGTATTCCATCCGAACCGTCGTGCGCTGCGCGGAGGACAACAAGAAGCGCGCACAGCTCGCCGTCATCGCCGACACGAAGCAGGAGAAATTCACGTTCACCCGCAATGGCAAGGAGTCGCGCAACGAGCGCAAAGTGAAACTGCCCGCCGGGCGCGTGTCGGTCGGCCTCGCATTTCTCTACGAGCAAAAGGACGGCTCGAACGATGCGGCGGACGGGCCGATGCAGGGCGAGATCGCCGTGGACTCCATCGAACTCATCGGCCCGCTCGGCGTGAGCGCGGACAAGCTGCCGGAGAGCCACGCACGCATTTTCGGCGGCGTGCGGCCTGCCGAGGGAAAGTCGCGTCGCGCAGCAGCCGAAGAGGTCATCGCGAAGTTCGGCGCGCGCGCATTCCGCCGACCGTTCAGTGCCGGGGAAGTGCAAAAATATGCGCGCATCTTCGACGCCGCCGAGAGTGGCACGGGCGTCCCGCCTGTGTCGGGCGCGAACACCGTCGTCCCGCCTGTGCCACCTTCATTCGAGCGTTCCATGAAGCCCGCGCTCGTCGCGCTGCTCATCGCGCCGCATTTCCTCTACCGCATCGAAGCCGACCGCACCGCGCGCGCCGCCGATGGCTCGTATGCGCTGGACGGCTACGAACTCGCCAGCCGCCTGTCGTATTTCCTGTGGTCGTCCTTGCCCGACGACGAATTGCTCGCCGCCGCCGCCACCGGCAAACTCACTGACGACGCCGAGCTGCTCCGCCAGACGCGCCGGATGCTCGCCGACCCGCGTTCCGTCGCGCTCGCACAGAACTTCGCGACGCAATGGCTGGCCATTCGCAATGTCGAAAATTTCCAGCCGGAGAAAAAGCGCTTCGGCGAATTCGGCACCGCGCTGCGCAATGCCGTGATGCAGGAACCCGTGCTGCTTTTCCAGAGCATCCTCGCCGCCAATGCGAGCCTGCTCACGCTGCTGGACGCCGACTACACTTTCGCCAACGAAGACCTCGCCAAGCTCTACAAATTCCCGCTCCCGCCGCTGTCCGACGAGGAGCAGAAAAAGGAAAGCAACTGCCGCATCATGCGCCGCGTTCCGCTCCCGCCGGACGCGCATCGCGGCGGCGTGATGACCACCGCCGCCGTGCTCATGGCATCGTCGCATCCCACGCGCACGAGCCTCGTGAAACGCGGCAAGTGGGTGCTCGACAATCTGCTCGGCACGCCGCCGCCGCCGCCCGCACCGAATGTCGCCGCGCTGCCCGAGCGCGCGGAGAAC
>JANXZI010000045.1 GCA_025355595.1 Spartobacteria bacterium | reverse complement strand
TAGATTACCAATTCCCGCGCCAAGTTTATAAAATCCCTCTGCGCTGAACTTGTTCATTTGCAGCCAGTTTATCAGGCGAAACGGATGCTCGTGCCAAGGTAATCTTGTGCCACGAAAACCGATTTCTGAAAGTTGAGCCTGAATCATGACGCGCCTCCATTCGACGCGCTACGGCCCAGTTTCAACCCGTCGCCGGTCTGTGGAACATTCAAATTAGGACACCACCGTTTTCCGTTGCCCATTCGTCCCGCAACACGGCTATGTTTCAATATGGCAAACCGCGCAGCATCGAGGCTCGTCCTCTCCGAGTACTCCGAATCCGTCGTGGCGGATGCGGCGCGCTCGATCCTTGATGAAGTCGGCGGGCGCGTGAGCTGCGCGTTCGTCTTCTGCTCGTCGGATTACCGCGAGCAGCTCCGCGATTTCCTCGAGGTGCTCCAGGTGAACGGACACATCCCGCTCATCGTCGGCAGCAGCGGCGGCGGGCTGGTGGGCACGGCTGCCGAGGCGGAGTCCGCGCGCGGCTTTTCCGTGCTCGCGCTGAATCTCCCCCACACGCAGCTCACGCCGCTTTCCTTTTCCGGTGCAAATGCGCCCGCGTGGGACGATGCGGACGCGTGGCGGAAGGCCGCGGGCAGCGACGATGCCGACGCCTGGCTGCTGCTCGCCGACCCGAGCGCGGTGCCCGCCGAGCAGTTGCTCGCGACGTGGGAACGTGCCTTCCCCGGCACACCCTGCTTTGGCGGACTCGCGAGCGGCGGGCGCGCGCTCGAGGACATGTTCGTCTTCCGCGACCGCGAACTCCTCGATGGCGGCGTGGCCCTCGGCTTCCGCGGCGGCGTGAAAATCCATACCCTCGTGAGCCAGGGCTGCCGTCCCATCGGCGAGGCGCTGCCGGTCACCGGCGTGGAGGAAAATGTGATCCAGACCCTTGGCTCGCGACCGGCGTGGCGCATCCTCGACGACGCATTCCAGTCGCTCACGAATGCCGAGAAGGCCGCCGCGAAAGGCAACCTCTTCGCGGGCCTCGCGATGACGGAATACCGCGAGGAATTTCACCGCGGCGACTTTCTCATCCGCAACATCCTCGGCGCCGATCAGGACAGCGGCGCAGTCGCGGTCGCCGCATTCCCGCGCGTTGGCCAGACGGTGCAATATCAACTCCGCGACGCCGCCGCCGCGGACGAGGATCTCACGCACCTCGCCGGCACGATGCGCGCACATGGCGTGAAGCCCTTCGCATCGCTGATCTTCTCGTGTGGCGGTCGCGGTCACGGACTCTTCGGCGCTCCAAATCACGACGCAGGCGTGCTTGCGGCGACATTTGGCGATCACCCGAGCGCGGGCTTTTTCTGCAATGGCGAGATCGGCCCTGTCGGCGGGAAAAATTTTGTGCATGGCTACACGGCGAGTGTCGCGCTGTTTGCGTGAGTGGGCGTGGGCGGAAGTCCACGCCGCATCTCGTCTTATGCTTATTCTTATTCTTCATCCTAATCTTAATCTTACTCTGAGAGCGCAGCGCGCAGCGGGCGCACGGGGGATTAAGAATAAGATGAAGAGCTGCTGCCGTTCCACACACTCCGCATGCCCACCGACAATCCTGACATCTTCCAAATCCGCACGCACGCCGCCGGCCCGCAGGGCGCGCTGCCGCTCACCGCGGAAATGCTCGGCGGCGCACCGAGCGGCGACCTTTTCGGCCTGACGCAAAATGTCGGCATGGGCTGGGATGCCGCGCTTGCGAATGGCCCGCAGTTCCTCGTGCTCAGCACGCAGGGCGGGCTGCGTTCGCCGGATGGAAAGCCCGTCGCGCTCGGCTATCACACCGGGCATTGGGAGATCGCGCTGCAAGTCGAGGCCGCCGCGCGCGAGCTGCGCCGCCTCGGTTGCGTGCCTTTCGCCGGTGCGGTGAGCGATCCGTGCGACGGGCGCACGCAGGGCACGCACGGCATGTTCGACTCGCTGCCGTATCGCAACGACGCGGCCATCGTCATGCGCCGTCTCATCCGCTCGCTCCCGCTGCGCCGGGGCGTGATCGGCGTGGCGACGTGCGACAAGGGACTTCCCGCGATGATGATGGCGCTCGCCGGAATGCGCGATCTGCCCGGCGTGATCGTTCCCGGCGGCGTCACACTCCCGCCGACGCGCGGCGAGGATGCGGGAAAAATCCAGACCATCGGTGCGCGCTTCTCGCACGGCCTGCTCTCGCTGCAGGAAGCCTCCGAACTCGGTTGCCGCGCGTGCGCCTCGCCCGGCGGCGGCTGCCAGTTCCTCGGCACCGCCGCGACTTCGCAAGTGATTGCCGAGGCGCTCGGCCTCGCACTCCCGCACTCCGCGCTCGCGCCGAGCGGACAGCCCGTGTGGCTCGACATCGCGACACGCTCCGCGCAGGCCGTCGTGGATTTGAACGCACGCGGACTTCGCGGCCGCGACATCCTCACCGACGGATCAGTCCGCAATGCCATCGTCGTCCACGCAGCCATCGGCGGTTCGACGAATCTTCTGCTCCACATCCCCGCCATCGCGCACGCCGCCGGTCTTTCGATTCCAAAAGTGAACGACTGGATCGCGGCGAACCGCGCCACACCGCGACTCGTGGATGCGCTGCCAAACGGCCCCGTCGGACACCCGACCGTGCGCGTCTTCCTCGCGGGCGGCACGCCCGAGGTGATGCTCCACCTCCGCGCACTCGGCCTGCTCGACTGCTCCGTGCTCACCGCGACCGGCCGCACAGTCGGGGAAAATCTCGACGCGTGGGAAGCCAGCGAGCGCCGCGCGAAATTCCGCGCGCTGCTGCGCGAACTCGATGGCATTGACCCCGACGACGTGATCCTTCCGCCCACCCGCGCGAAGGAACGCGGACTCACCGGCACCATGATTTTCCCCGTCGGCAACCTCGCGCTCGAGGGCAGCGTGGTGAAGGCCACCTCGATCGATCCGTCCGTCGTCGGCGCGGATTCCGTGTACCGGCACGAAGGCGGCGCGCGCGTTTTTTCCAGCGAAGCGAAGGCCATCGCCGCGATCCGCGGCGGGGTGATTCAGTCCGGCGATGTGCTCGTGATCGCGGGCATCGGCCCGATGGGCACAGGCATGGAGGAGACGTATCAGGTCACGAGCGCGCTCAAGCATCTGCCGTTCGGCAAGTACGTCGCGCTGCTCACGGATGCGCGCTTCAGCGGAGTGAGCACCGGCGCATGCATCGGCCACATCGGCCCCGAAGCACTCGCCGGCGGCCCGCTCGGAAAACTCCGCGACGGCGACCGCATCCGCATCGTAATTGATCGCGGTGCCATGACCGGCAGCGTGAATTTCATCGGCGAAAATGGTCGCACATTTTCCGTGGACGAAGGCGCACGCGTCCTCGCCGCGCGTCCGATGCGCGACGACCTCGCGCCGCACGCCGCGCTCCCCGACGACACGCGCCTCTGGGCCGCGCTCCAATCCCTCAGCGGCGGCGCATGGGCCGGCTGCGTGTACGACACGGAAAAAATCCTCGCACGACTTCGCGGAGAATAGCGCGGTTCCCAAAATGTCGCAGCCGCGTGGCGGACGTCCGCAAGGAGTCGGGGTGCCCTCGCCCGCAGGCTGAAACACGGGGCGAGGTCGCCCCGGCTCCTGGTTGCGCCGCGCTTACTTCAGCACGATCCGCGACAGTTCCGAGAGCGCCTCCGCCAATCCTTCACCCGTCGCCGCAACCGTTGCGAAGCGCGGGGCGCCGATCCGGTTCAGCACCTCGTCGAGGTATTCGAGCGGCGCGGCATTTGGCAGATCGCGCTTGTTGTAGAGGAACACGATCGGCACCTGTGAGAGGTCGGGCACCGCGGCAATCTGGCGGAGCGCCTCGATGTTTTCCTCCATCC
Source organism: Spartobacteria bacterium (assembly GCA_025355595.1). Taxonomy (GTDB): domain Bacteria; phylum Verrucomicrobiota; class Verrucomicrobiia; order Chthoniobacterales; family Chthoniobacteraceae; genus SXWH01. The sequence goes on along the minus strand of JANXZI010000045.1, from coordinate 5,587 downwards.
GCTCGCCCTGCGAATCCGCGACGAAGAACACGCCGTCGAGTTCGCTCATCACGCGCGCGACGATGGCGGGGTCCGCGATTTTTCCCGCGACCGTGATCGCCTTGCAGCGCGCGCGATAGTCGGAGATCGGCACGAGATCGGGCGGCGTGAAATCAAAGCTCACGATCTGATCCTCGCCGACGGCGCGCATGGTGAGTTCCCCGCGCATCTCGGGCGGCAGCCCCGCGTGCAGGCGCCAGAGCGTCTGCGTCTTTCCCGCGCCGGGCGCGCCCGCGACTCCGAAGCGGAGCAGCACTTCCTTGGCGTTGTAGTCAATCGTCGGCATCGGGATCACCGCGCGGCTGGCGTGCCTGCGAGAAATTCGGCCACGCGCGCGAGGCGCTCGCGCACGCCGGGAACAAATTCGCCCGCCGCGACCACCGCTGCGACGCAGGCTTCGCCGTGCAGAAAAAGTGCGATGTCCGATTCGCCGCGATGCAGCGTGTCCATCGTGGCGCCGCCGATGCGTGCGAGATCAGCCGAGGCCGCGCGCAATTCCTCCGCGCTCACGCCGTGTGAAAATTCCCCGCCCGTCGCGCTGCCGGCGCTGCCGGAGATCACGCACGCGCGCACGCCAGGCAACGCCGCAGCGTGCGCCGCGACGCCCGCGAGATCGAGCGTCTCGCCCGTCATGAAGAGATTTTGCAGGCCCGCGAAATCAGGCGTGGTGCGCGGCGCAAGCGAGATGCCGCCCTCGGTCACGGACGGGAGCACCGACGGCCCGAGGACCACCGGCACCGGCGCCGCGGTCGCGGTGAGCACGATGCGCGGCGCGAGAAACTGTCCGGCTGGGGCAGCGGCGCCCGCCGATTCCGCAGGCGTGGCTCCCCCGAGCACCACGGCGCGCAGCGTGGTGGAGATCGTGACGTCCTTCGGTGGACGCAACTCGCGCGCCTGTTCCGGCTGTTCCACGGCAGTCACAGAAACGGGCCGCAGCGCTTCGGGCACGGCAGGCGGCGTCAGCTTCACCGGCGTCGCGGAAATTTCCTGCGCGGGCGCCAGCACCGGCGCGATGGCAGTCTGCCCGGCGGGTTTTTGATGAGCGAAAGAATCGGCGTGCGCAGGCTCCGCTGGCGCAGCGGCGATCGCATCGCTCTCCGCGGGCGTCGCCAGCGCGTCACCCGCGCGGACTTGCTGGAGCAATTTCTGAATCGGCAGGCGCACCTGCGGCGACTCCAAGTTTCCCTGCTCCCAGCGGAAAACATCCGGCGCGAGTGCGGCGAGGGACGCGAGGGAGACCTGCCCCTTTCCCCGCGCGAGCCCCGGCGCGACATCCGCCGCGGGGATGTGCAGCGTCCGGCGGGCATCATGATTTCCCGGCCTCACGAACTGTCCGGGCGTATGACCGAGGATGTCACCGAGCGAGACTGGAAACTCCGCCGGCATCCCGTGCGCCGTCCTCACGCCCGCGGCGACCGCGACCGCGCCGACTCCGCGCACCTCGGCGTCGGCCGCAGGTGCGTCGGGTTCCCGCGCAGGCGCGTGTTCCCCCGCAGGCGAATTCCTGTGCCGGAAAAGTTGAGCAAGCAAACCCATCGCCCGGACTTTTGCCTGCAAAGCGGCACGGATGTAAAGACGCTGTGCAGAGGCGACGCCTCAAAAATTGCGGTGGAGATATCTTGGGCGAGGGGCCGCTGCGCGGGCTCAACATCTAACATTTAACGTCGAACTCTTAACTTCTAAAATCAGCCAAGCCCGGCGTCGGATGGTGTGCCGTCAGGTGTTAGATGTTAAGCGTTCGATGTTAGACGTTGAGCCCGCCGCCTGCGCCTCCAGCATTCCGCCAGGGTTCTCCTTCTCACCGTCACGGATGCCGCATGATCAGCGTCCTGATTTCCGTCATCTCCTCCATCGCATATCGCAAGCCTTCGCGGCCAAAGCCGCTGTCCTTGATGCCGCCGTAAGGCATGTTTTCCACGCGCCATGTGGGCACCTGATTGATGAGCACGCCGCCGACTTCGAGCGTCTCAAATGCATGCAGCGCGCGGCCGATGTCACGAGTGAAGACGCCGGCCTGCAGGCCGAAGCGGCTGTCATTCACGAGACGCAGCGCCTCGTCGAAATCTTCGTAGCGATGCAGCGTGACGACCGGCGCGAACAGTTCCCCGGTGCAGGCCTCGTGCGAGAGCGGCACATTCTCGATCACCGTCGCTTCGAGACACTGCCCGCGCGCCTCACCGCCGAGCACGATGCAGCCTCCCGCGGCGACGGCGCTGGCGAGGAGTGCGCGCGTCTTCGCGAGCGCCTCCGCCGTGATCATCGGGCCGACCACCGTGGCGCGTTCGCGCGGGTTGCCCGTCTTCACCTTCTCGCGGATGTGCGCGACGAACTGCGCGCTGAAGTCCGCATAGATTTTCTCCTGCACAAAAATCCGCTGCACGCTGATGCACGACTGGCCCGCGTTCCCAAATCCGCCCGCGGCGATCATCGGAACGGCTGCCGCGATGTCCGCATCGTCGTGGACGATCACGCCTGCGTTGCCGCCGAGTTCGAGGCACACGCGCTTTTTTCCCGCGAGGGATTTCAGCCGCCAGCCGACATCCGGGCCGCCGGTGAAACTCACCATCGCCACGCGTTCATCGGTCACGAGCCTCGCGGCGTCTTCGTTCGTGCAGACGACGAAGTTCATCTGTCCCGCGGGCACGCCTGCCGAGGCCAGCACCTCGGCGAGCAGCAGCGCGGTGAGTGGCGTTTTCGCCGCAGGCTTCACGATCATCGTGTTTCCCGTCGCGATGCACGGCGCGACTTTGTGCGCGACGAGATTCAGCGGAAAATTGAACGGCGTGATTGCGCTGATCACGCCGATTGGAAACCGCCGCGTGAATCCCGTGTGCCCCGAGCCTGCGGGCATCGCGTCGAGCGCGAGCACTTCGCCTGCGCCGCTCCAGCGCCGCGCCTCCTCGGCGGCGGTGGCAAATGTGCAGACCGCGCGCGCGACCTCGCCCTCGGCGTAGGTGATCGGCTTTCCGCTTTCAGCGGTGATCATCTGCGCGAACTCCTCGCGTCTCGCCTCGATCGCCTGCGCGATGCGCTGCAGCAGTGCCGCGCGCTCGTGCGCGGGCACGCAGCGCGTCGCGGGAAAAGCAGCGCGTGCCGTGGCAATCGCGGAGTCGAGCGTGGGCCCGTCGCCGAGCGAGACGCGCGCGATATCCGCGCCGGTGAACGGATTCCGCACCGGCAGCGTCGCCGCAGTTTCGATCCATTTGCCGCCGATGAACAGTCGCGTTTGCATGGCCTATTTTTCGAACACCTCGCGCTTCTCCACGAAGATCTTCAAGCCCTCCTTGGAAAAATTGTCCATGAGCGCATCCGGCGCGAGCGCCTCGGGCATCATCACGCCGCGCTCGGGGATCGCGCCCTCGATGATGAGCCGCGCGGCGAGCGCGGGCGGGATGCCGGTCTGGATCACGGTGAGCGAATAGCCGTGGCGCTCGAACGTCTCGTGGTGGCTGTCCATCGTGTAGATGAAGTACTCCACGCGCTTGCCGTCCTTCGTGCCGAGCACTTCGGCGCCCACGCACGAATAGCCGTCCGCCGTCGCGCCGAGCGTCGCAGGCTTCGGAAGATTCGCGCACGCGACGCGCACGGGGCTCACTTCGACGCCGTCCACTTTCACTTTGCGCCACGAGTCGAGTTCGAGCAGCGCGAGGCTTTTGGCGAGCGACACGACCTTGTCGCTCAGCGTGTATTTGAACACGGAATAGCGGACGCCCTTTTCGACAAACGGCTTGTGGAGCCCGAGCGACACGCCCTCCTCATGCGCGACGGCGTACGTTTTCATGAGCCCGAGCGGCGGCGGGAAACGGTGCCATTCGACTTCCGTCTCGAGCGGCTTGCCGGACATCACGCGCGCGTCCTTCACGAAATACGGCACCGCGCCGAGTTCCTCGAAAAGCGTCTCCGGCGAGAACAGCACGGCAAAGCGGTAGCCCTTCACATCCGCATTGTCGGCATCGAGCACGCGGATGCTCTCCGCCGTGTCGAGTCGGTCCATCGCCCATCGCGCGAAGACATTCACCGCGCCGGGATCGCAGCCCATGCAGAGCACGCCGAGCAGGTTTTTCTCGCGGAAGCGCGCGTCAAATTTTTCGATCTCCGCCTCATAGCTGTTCTTCGTCGGCCGCTTCACGCCGGGCGGCGAATAGATGTCCGCCGCCATGTCGAGATAGTGCGAGCCAGCCTGCGCACACGCCTCAAGGACGCTGTGGTTCACCTGCCACGTCGCGCAGTTCAGCGTCACGGCGATCTTTTTTTCCTGCAAAAATGCGGCAAGCCCCGCGGTGTCCAAAGCGTTGATCGGCACCACTTCGAAGCGGCTCTTCTTCGTGCGCTCGTGGAGGCGTTGCGCGTAGGTCGTGTCCACATCGCCGAGGAAAATGCGCTCGAAGGCGGGATAGCCATGAAGCTTCTGGCCGATGACGGAACCCACCCCGCCCGTGCCGATGATGAGTGCGTTGACCATACATCACTTTCGCCGAAGCCTCTTCCACTGGCAAGACGGGCGCGTGCCACAAATTACTTCGCCCTCGTCGGTGTGCGAGTAGGAGATGAAGACGTGCGGCTTCCATGAGTCATCGCACGCGGCGGGTTCGGAAAGCTCGTTGAGGACTTTCTTGGCTTCGACGAGTCGCGTTCCCGTTTCCGTCGCGACGCGCGGGACGGTGCTGTAGGGCCGCGGCCGCGGCCGCTAACATCTTCATCCGCGTTCAGTGGGGAGATCCGTGTTTGCGCTGACGCCGAGTGCTGCCCTGAAGCGGCGAGCAGCGGCTGCGCGGATGACGATTCCTCCGTTTGATTTTCGCATCGTGCGACCCGAGGTTTTCGGCACCGAAAATTTACGCTATCGCCATGCAAACGTTCCACTCTGTGCCCATGCTGGTTTGCGGGCGATGCTGCGTGCAAATGTGGCGGTTTATGCGGGTTCCACGGCAGGGGTGTTCTGGAAGTGCTTTTTTGCCTTGCGGAGCGGCTGATTGGGCTACTGGCAAGCACAAATTCACGGCCGAAACGTTTTCATTGGGGTGCGCGTATTTTTTCTTGGATAGCGCTACGGGTTGTGGTTTCATCTCTCCCCACGCCCAAGATAGTGTGGTTGTTCACAGGGTCACCCCCGTTAATTCACCGGTTCTTGGGCGTGTGGTTCACACTTTTCACCAAGTTATTCACAATGCCTACCACCTCGCCCAAGCTCATGTCCTCCCGCCGCTCCCATAGCGCCCGTCCAGCAGCCCCGTCTAGCCGTCGCTCGGCGCTGCGTTTGTCCCCCAATGGCCTGCAATTTGAACGCGTTTTCAGCGACGCGAAGGTTGCGCCTTTTGATCAGGTGAAATGGGAACTCCGCACGGCGGAGATCACCGACGACACCGGCAAGGCGTTCTTCAAGCAGGAAGACATCGAGGTGCCCGCGTCGTGGTCGCCGCTCGCGACGAAAATCGCGGTGTCGAAATATTTCTACGGCGATGTGGCGAAGGGCACCGATCCTTACAAGGGCGGGCGCGAGCGTTCGGTGAAGCAACTCATCCATCGCGTCACGCGCACCATCGCGGAT
>JANXZI010000041.1 GCA_025355595.1 Spartobacteria bacterium | reverse complement strand
CCGATGTCCTTCGTGCCGCCCGTTTCCGAGAGCGCGGATTCGATGGCGTCGCCGAGCAGGTCGGTCTTGAGCAGCCGGTCTTTGTCGAGGTCGGAAACGAGGCCGATGATCTCGGCCATGTTTCCGCTGGTGACGTTGTTGGTGAAATTCGAGTTGCCGAAGATTTCCTCGATGAGGACGAGCTGATCCTGAACCTTCGTCGAGAGGTTGCCTTTCCAGACCTTCCGCGCCTCGCTGAGAATGCGGGAGTAGAAGGGAAAGGTGCGCTGGTTGAGTTGCGGGAGAATGCTGTCATTCGGCAGCGCGAGCAGGCTGGAGAAAAGCAGCTTGTCGCGCTCGCGATCCTTTTCATCCGCCGCGCCGGGCTCAGGCCGGAACATCTCGCGAAGCTGCGCGAATTCCGGGTCTTGCTGAATTTTCACCTCGAAGATGCGGAGCATGAGCAGCTCGATGATGTATTCCACGCGCTGCACCGGCGTCCCTGCCGGCCGCAGCTTGTTGTGCAGCTTCTTGAGGATGTTGTTCGTTTCCGAATCGGCGTAGTGGACGGTCGAGCGGGCCATTTCTGCGCGTGGTATAAGCGTGAGCGAACGAGGATGACGACCTTCTTGTTGGTCGGCCACACGTCGAGATGCCGCCAGGGTGCATGTCCGGGCGGGCCGGGCACCATGGGCTTTTCCAGCGGCCACGATTGGAAAGGACAGTTTTACCAACGATGGCGGACCGGCTTGAATGCAAGCGCCGCTCAACTTTCCGAACCATGAAGCCACTCATCTCAAAACCCGAAGACCTCACGCCGCAGACGACGTGGCAGGAAACGAAGTGGGCGTGGACGAGCGAGGAAGAACTCGTGGATCGCACGACGAAGGCGCGGCTGTGCGCGGCGGCGCTGCTGCCGTTCCGCGACCGGCAGCCGGACTGGGAGGGATTCGCCGCGAGCATCCGCTGGATGCAGGCGGCGGCGGATCACTACGGCGTCGAACTCGTCACCGTGCTGAACGCGGACACGGGCTACATTTTCGATCTCGACGATGCGATGTATGCGGAGGTGCTGCGCCGGTTTCGCGCGGAATTTCCGATGGCGAAATTCATCGCGGGCATCACGGCGCGCGGCGCGGAAAAGGACACGGGGTTCAAGGCGGAGCGATACCGTCCGCTGCTCGACATCGTGCAGGCGCACGAAAACTGCGAGGTGATGATCATGACTTCGCGCTGGCTGAGCGCGCTCGATCCCGAGCCGTGCCGCGATGCTTATTACGAAATCGCCGAGTGGCTCATCCGCCCCGGCATTGTGCATGCGCTGGAGCCTGCATTCGTGCCGTGGGCGCGGCCTTTTGGCCCGTGGCTGCTGTCGCAGCTCGCGCAGCATCCGAAGTTTGTCGGGGGAAAAATCAGCACGCTCGATGAGCCGCACTTTTTGTATTGGGCGGCGATGTGCCGCGATTTGAAACAAAGCAGCGCGCTCGATTTTGCGCCGCACAGCGGCGACGACTTTGGCATCGCCACGGCGATCAAGCTCGGCCTGCCGCTGCTCATCGGAGCCGCCGTGAGCGCCGCGCCGCTCATCTGTGCGGCGAAGGACATGTGGCTCGATGACGGCGCACCCGCAAAAAAATTTCACACCGGCGCGGGCCGTTTCGACACGCGCGTTTACAAGCTCTTCGAGGCATTCCAGTCGCTCGAGGATCAGGTCTTCCGGCTCGATGGCAAAATGAGCGCGTCGGCCTACAAGCACAGCACCGCGCATGTGCTGCACGAACTCGGCATCATCGCCTCGCCCGAAGCGCATCCAGCGTGCAAGGATTTGCGCGGTGCCGACGAGGCCGCACGCATGGCCGAGGCGCTGCGCCGTCCGCTGCGCGTCGCGGAGCGGATGGGGATCCCGTTTGCGAAACGGCGAGGATGAAGGCGTGGCCGGGAGCAGAGCCGCAGCCCGTGCGGCACGCCGTCCGCACGCCAGATGGCGCAAAGCGCGAACTGGACAGCCCCCGCGATCTGTCACATGAAAGCGATCCGACCTGTGGTGCCGCCGCGCATCGCCGAACCGAAACTACAACCCACAACCAACTGCCAGCCGTGTCCCATTTTCCCAGCATCTCCCGCATCGCCTACGAAGGCGCGAAGTCGAAGAACCCGCTCGCCTTCAAACACTACAACCCGGACGAAATCGTCGAGGGAAAAACAATGCGCGAGCATCTGCGTTTCTCGATCGTGTACTGGCACACGATGTGTGGCCAGGGCGCGGACATGTTCGGCGGGCCGACCGCACTTCGTCCGTGGGAGGCGGGGCTGAGCGGGCTCGATCTCGCGAAGGCGCGCGTGCCGGTGTTTTTCGAAATCGCGTCGAAGCTCGGGATGCCCTACTACGCATTTCACGACCGCGACGTCGCGCCGCACGGGAAGACGCTGCGCGAGTCGAACGAGCATCTCGACACGATCGTCGCGTTGCTGAAGGAGCAGCAGAAGGCGACTGGCGTGAAGCTGCTGTGGGGCACCGCGCAGCTCTTCGTGCATCCGCGCTTCATGCACGGCGCGGCGACTTCGCCGAATGCGGAGGTGTTCGCATTTTCCGCGGCGCAGGTGAAGAAGGCGCTCGAAGTGACGCACGCGCTCGGCGGCGAGGGCTACACGTTCTGGGGCGGTCGCGAGGGCTATTCGACGCTGTGGAATACGGACATGAAGCGCGAACTGGATCACCTCGGGAAGTTCCTGCACATGGCGGTGGATTACGCGAAGGAGATTGGCTTCAAGGGCCAGTTCTACATCGAGCCGAAGCCGAAGGAGCCGACG
>JANXZI010000014.1 GCA_025355595.1 Spartobacteria bacterium | reverse complement strand
ACGATGTCGCGATATTCGCCCGGGGCCTGCGTGATGAGCGATGCGGTGAGGAAAAGCTCCTTGCTCCCAGCGCGTTCATCAAGCGCGCGCGCGACGTGCGCAGGCGCGGGCTTGCGCGTGAGCAGCGCGGCGATGCCGACTGCGAGCACAGGAATGGAGATGAGCGTCAGCGGGGTGATCCACCAATTCGGCAGCAATCCGAGCAAGCGCGCGCACAGCACAGCGATGAGCGTGAGCGCGGATAGCGCGAGCGCGGCGAGGTGCAGCCGCCGGCCAAACGCGGAGGACTGAATCCGCGCGGCGGCGGAACGCAGAAGACGGTCGGTGGCGCTGGGATTCACGGGCGGAAAATATGGCCATGTCTTCCTGCGGGCAATGCCGCTTTGACAAGGAATTGGCGGATTTGGCGGAGGTTTCTTTTCAACGCAGAGGCGCGGAAATGGAACGAGAGGCACGCGGAGGAAAAATGCGCAGCCCTCTGCGAAACTCTCTGCTTCCACTGCGCCTCTGCGTCAAAAAATCCAGTCTCCGCCTCTGACGCTCACTCTCACCCTCACTCCCTGCCCCCGAGGCGAGGGTGAGATTTCGGCGGCAGCGGCAGGACACGATCAGGCCATTTTCTCCACGCCGTGAATTTTGCGGACTACCGCGGGATGTCGCACTTCGAGAGCTTCACCATCTCATCCCAACCGGTGCAGTCGCCGAGGATGTCCATCGGGCCGCCCTTGGCCACGCGGACTTCGCTGCCTTCCTTCGGGATGAGGACGAGGATGATTCCCGCACCGGCGCGATCCTCGCGGTAGCGCCATTGCGCGAGATTGAACGAGCACAGCACCCAGCCCGTCGTGCTGCCGCCGCTGAGATAGACGAGGAGCGTCTTTCCGTTTTCCGGATCGAGCTTGTAGCCGGCCATGATGCCGCGCACGGCGATGCGCACGCCCTTGTAGGTCTTGTCGGAGCGCGCGCGGTCGGCGCTGTATGCGCGCAGCAATGTCTCCGCCGGGACGATGCTGCCGGACTCCGCGCGGGTGATGGGCACGTTGGCGTTTTGCAGGCGCTCGATGGATTGTCTCACGGAGACCGCGTCGTCGAGACGGCCATCCACGGTGAGCTGTTTTTTCAGCTCGATCAGTTTCGGCAGCGACTCGGCGACGGTGCCGGAGACGAGATCGTTCATCTTCGTGAGCGTCGTCTGCTGAAGTGTGCGGAGCGATTTCGGCTCCCGTGCAAAATTCAGATCGGAGAGCGCCTGCTCGGCGTGGACGCGCGTGCGTTCGTCGCGCACGGCGACGGCGCCCTCAAGGTCCGCGAGTTTCTGGAGCTGGAGCTGGAGTTCGCCAAGTTGGTTCTCGTACTTGGAAAGGATGTCGCGGCGGACGGTGGCGATCTTATCCTCGATTTTATGCACTTCGCTTTCGCCGAGGCTCGCGCCGTTCGGGACGGCCACGCGCTGGGCGTGGACGTGTGCGGTGAAGGCGATGAACAGGAGGAGGCGTTTCCTGCGGGGCGCGAAACAGAGCGCGGGGCGGGGGGGATGGCAAGCACGGGGCAAAAATCCGACGCCCGACATCGTCCATTCAACGAATGGCGAACGACGGCTTTCCGCAGCCGGATCACTTCGCCGGCACGTCGGCCTTCGCCGCCGCCGCCCAGTTTCCGCGGCTCTCATCGTATCGCAGGGCCACGCGCCACGCTCCGTGCTCGGTCTTGCCCGATGAATTCGTAAGCATGCCGCCGAGCACCACGTTTGCATTCACCGTTTCCTGGATCGTGATTTGTGCCGAAGCAAACGGATCGAACTGCACCTCCGTCCCGCGCGGAAGCTGGTCGCGGACGAGCCCGCGCGCGCGCCACCACGCGTCTTCCGAGGTGAGATCACCTCTCGTGTGCTCGCGCCACCACTCCGCAATGACAGGACCGAAGAGCTTCACAAAAAACAGCGTCGCCGCGAGCACGCCGAGGAGGATGTACCAGAAGAGCCGCCGGTTCCTGCGCTTGCGGCGGAGGACGACTTGGCCGACGGGCTGCCACTGGTCGAGGCCCTCGCGCCAATAGAGCGTCTCGTCCCGTAAATCAGCGCAACAAGCATGTCTGCGGCGGACGACTTGCCGAAGCCGCTGTCGCCCTCGAACTTGGCGATGCCTTTTAC
>JANXZI010000003.1 GCA_025355595.1 Spartobacteria bacterium | reverse complement strand
CGAGCGCCTTCTCGCACGTCGCCACTTGCGGCTCAAATTCCTTCACCTGCGCCTCGGCCTTCGCAAATTCCGGCGAGCCTGCGGCGGCTTTCGCGCGAACCTCGGTGCGCTTCGCGAGTTCGGCCTTCACGCGATCGAGAGCAGTCTGCGCCGAGGTCGCCGCATTCGTGGCATCCGTCCGCTGGCGCGACGCCGCGGCGGTTTCCAAATCCGCGGCTGTCTTGCGCAGCGCGGCGATTCCATCCTGCAATTTCGCGCCCTGAGCCTTCAGAACCTCCGCGGCTTTCTCGGCATTGCCCGGCGCGGCCTTTGCGTCGGCTACGACCTTCACCGCGGCGACCTTGCGCTGGTCGGCGGCGGCGAGATCCGCTTTGCGCTTTGCCTCCGCGGCCTCGGCCTCGACTTTTACGCGTGCCTCGGCATCAGTCACGGCCTTCTGCAAATTCGGGAGCGCGGCCTGCGTGTCCGTGAGCGTCTTTTCCGCCACGGCAAGCTGTTCGGCGATGCCGGGAGGATTCGCGGTCAGCGTGCCGAGTTTCTTGCCTTCGATCGAATACACGCGGATGTCGCCCGTCCAGTCCGCGGCGATGACGCGGTCGCTGTTCAGCGAGCAGCGCAGCGCGAGATCGGCGAACGCCTCCGTCGCGACGATCTGCTTTCCGGTCGCATCCCACACCTTCGCGATTTTGTCGCGACCACAGCTCACGATGCGGCCGTCCGGCGTGAAATCCACCCACTGCACGCCGCCTGCGTGCGCGGACCAGCTTCGGATTTCCGTACCTTCCTTCACATTCCACAGCGAAATCTTCCCATCCTCACTCGCGCTCGCGAGCACGCCGGGCATGAAGGCCAGCGCCGTGCAGGCGACCTTGTGGCCGGCGAGCGTGTTGAATGGCTTCGGTTCCGCGCCAGCCTCCCACACTTCGATGCCGCCGTTGCGGTCCGCGGTCGCGAGATATTTTCCATCCGGGCTGTATGCGATCCCCGTCACCCACTCGGTGTGCTTTTTGATCAGGCCCGTCTGCTTGCCGTCCTTCGTGCTGAAAATTTTCACCTGCTTGTTCGGCCCGCCGAGCGCGACGAACTGCTGGTCCGGGCTGATGTCCGCCGCGAGCACCGCATCCGCCTCATTGCCGACGACGCCGATGCGTTCGCCCGTCGCCACGTCCCACATCACGACCTTGCCCATTTTTCCGCCGAGCCCGCCACCCGCGATGAGCAGCTTCGCGTTCTTCGAGAAGCGCAGCACATTTGCGTAGCCCTCGGGGAACGCGAGCACGCCGACGCGATCCAGCGTCTCGGTGTTGTAGAGCAGCACCTGCTTCTGCCCGCCGATCGCCACGAGCGGTGCCCACGGGCTCGCAGCCATCGCGATGATGGCGTTGTTCGCGCGCGTCTTCACGAACGGCTCCAGCGGCAGGTCTCCCGGCATCGGCGGCGGGCCGTCCGGCTTCGTGAGCGTGACGACCGCGACGTCCACCTTGTTCGCCGAGACCGTCGCGGGCTTGCTGTTCGCATTCTCGAGCGCAAAGCCCGCGATCCAGCCCTTCAGCAGCGCCATCTCGCCCTCGGAAAGCGAGTCGCCCTTCGGTGGCATCTTCGGGTCACCGTTCGGCGAGCAGACTTTGAAAATGAGGCTGCCATCCGCATTGCCCGGCTTGAGCACCGGGCCGTTCTCGCTGCCCGCCATCGTCGCCTGATACGTCGTGAGATCGAGGCCCGCCTTTTTCTTGTCCGGGTTGTGGCAGTTCGTGCAGGAGTTGCGGAAAATGGGCGAGATTTGATCCGCGTAGGTTACCTTCGCTGGAGCCTGGGAAAAAGCAGCGAGGCTCAGGCCGAAGAATGCGGCGGTGGTTAGGGCGGATTTGTGCATCGGCGTGGTCATGATTCTCGGTGAAGGAGAGCGGGGAATGGCGTGGAAATTAGGAGGCGAATTGCGGGGTGAAAGCCGCCCGCCGCGGCGTGTGGGGGCTGGCGTCCCGTCGGCAATTTTCAGGGTTCTAAGTTCTGAGTGCCAAGTTCAGCCCGCCGCAGGCGCGTTGCGCATTTGAATGCGCATCCTGACACGGAGAAGCCGCTGCGCGGGGGCTGAACGTGGAACTCTGAACTTGGAACTTGGACCTCAGAATTAATCTGCCGATTCCACATTTGGCAACCGCCCCCCGCTCCGCCATCGTGCCGCGGTGAACAGCGCACCGCGCACAGCATTCATCCTCGGAGCCGGCCTCGGCACACGGCTCCGTCCGCTCACGGAGCGCCGCCCGAAACCGCTCATCCCGGTCGCAAACCGTCCGCTGATCACCCACGCGTTCGATCACCTCATCGCCGCCGGCGTAGAGCGATTCGTCGTGAACACCCACTGGTGCGCGGAACGCTACGCCGAGTTTTTCCCCGACAGAAGCTGGCGCGGCCGGCCGATCACTTTCGTCCACGAATCGCCCGAAGTCCTCGAGACCGCCGGCGGCATCTGGAATGCGCGCGCCCATCTCAGGGACGGCCCGTTCATCGTGTACAATGGCGACATTCTCAGCGACCTCCCGCTCGCCCCGGCCCTCGATGCACACCGCGCCGCAGGGAACGAAGTCACGCTCATACTCCGCTCGCACGGCGGAAACACGAACGTCGCCTTTGACGCCGCGAGCAGCCGCATCCTCGACCTTCGACGCACGCTGCGTCCGGATGTCGAGCCGCGTCATCTCTTCACCGGCATCTCCATCGTCGAGCCGGAACTCATCGCGCGAATCCCCGCCGCGCAGAAGCTCTCCGTCGTCCCGGTCTTCCACGAAATGATCCGCGCAGGCGCAAAGCTCGGCGGCATCGTGCTCGATGACGGCGCATGGTGGGACCTCGGCTCGCGCACGGAGTACCTCGGCGTCCACACCGCACTCGCTTCGCGCGGAGCGGAAAATGCGCCGTGGATTTCGCCCTCCGCGGACATCGCTGCAGATGCAAAAATCACCGGTGCCACCGCCATCGCCCCCGGCGCAAAAGTCGGCTCGGGTGCGCTTCTGCACCACTGCATCGTCTGGCAAAACGCTACCGTCGCCCCCGGCGCACGCCTCACCCGCTGCATCCTTGCCGACGGCGCGACCGCCTGCGGCGAGCACGCGGATGTGGACTTTGCCGCCACCTAAAAACACCACCTGCTGTTGCCGCCGCTATGGTTCAACGCAGAGGCGCAGAGACGCGGAGAAAACAGGGAATAAGAATTTAAAAAACCGGTCTTTTTCCTCCGCGCCTCTGCGTCTCCGCGTTTCAAAAATGCCTCGGCCAACGTTTGACCGCGCAACGCTTCCACTTTCGCCGCCTTCCTGCTTCGTTCCCGCGTGACCAAAATGTCCACCTCCGTGAAGTCCATCGAGAAAGGCGGCTCTGGCCGCAAGTTCTGGCGCATCCGCACCCGCACGGGCGTGGACACCGGCGGCGGCTCGTGCATCCTCGTCCGCTACTCCCTCGATCGCGCCGACAATGCCGGCTACGCGGACATCGCGCGCTTCCTCTCGCGCGTTGGCATCCGCGTGCCGGAGATTCTGCTCCACGATCCCGACGAGGGCATCATGGTCATGGAGGATGTGGGCAGCGACGACCTCTTCTCCTTCCGCGCCGCGCCGTGGCCGGAGCGCCGGCGCCTCTACGAACTCACACTCGCACAGGCCGCGCTCCTCCACACCCGCGCGCACCTCGCAAGCGACTGCCCGCCGCTCCAGCAGCGCTTCGACGAAACGCTCTACGCATGGGAACAGGACTACTTCATCGAACACTGCCTCGGCCGGCATTTCAAAATGACCGCCGCCGACATTGCCGCGCACGTGGACCGCACGCGGCTGCGCGAAATCGCCGCCCAGCTCGCCGCCGAACCGCGCTGCCTCGTCCACCGCGACTTCCAGAGCCAGAACGTGATGATCCGCGACGGCCAGCCCGCCTTCATAGACTTCCAGGGCCTCCGCCCCGGCCTCGCGCCATACGACCTCGCCTCCCTGCTGCTCGACCCCTACGTGAGCCTCCCCGCATCCGAGCGCGACGGCCTCTTCGCGCATTACCTCGCCCTCGCGCGGCCGGAAAACCCCGCCCATTTCCGCACCCTCTACGACCTCTGCGCCATGCAACGCCTCATGCAAGCCCTCGGCGCCTACGGCAAACTCGGCCACACCGACGGTCGCACCGATTTCCTCACCCACATCCCCGCCGCCATCCCGCTCCTGCGCGAGGTGCTGGGGAAAATCACGGGCATGGAAAAGCTGGCCGCGTTGCTCGTGGAGCTGGGGAAAAAGTGAACGCAGCACCACCCTCGGCGATGCCGGGGTGGATGCCCTGCCTTGAAACGCGTGTATGAAACCACAGAGGAAGCCAGAGGTATTCACAGAGGCACACAAAGCCTCCGTGATTCCTCCCCCTCAGTGCACAACCGATTCGACCGCGGAGGATGCTAAGCGGCGAACCAATAGCCCAAGTCGGTCTTTATTCCCTTCCTTGGTATTCCACTGTGGCGGAGCTTTTGGAACTGGCGGCGTCTTTGGAATCAATGATCGCAGTGGTTGTGGAGGCGGGAGTTTGGACGTTGAAGGCAGGCTTCGAGGCTCTCGCGAACGATCCCGCGACACGCATAGTCGAGGTTTCGCCCGTACATTTCACCC
>JANXZI010000754.1 GCA_025355595.1 Spartobacteria bacterium | reverse complement strand
GTCGTATTTCCCATGTTTCCGGTATAGAGCAATCTCGCTGTATGGCTTTGCACAAAAGAGGCCAACACGCATCCCAAGCAGACAGGCGTTTCAAAAGATTGGGGAGTTTAGCTGCGTAGGTTACTTCGCAAAGATACACCCTCGATTCTCGGAGGTTCACTGCAACAATATCACAATACCATGAGAGTCCTTCCTCGGGCTTATTGGAAGGCTCTAGCTGAATATAGCATTCTGTATTCAGAAAAACGGATCGGTCTGCGTCCAAGAATTGAGTTACGACGCCTTGATAGTAGTCCATATTATTCGAGATTGGTGTGTGCGACTAACGTCTCAGTTTTCTTCCGTCGCATCGCTGAAAACATACGGCACCTGATACGCGCCGGTGCGCTCCTTTTCGATCTGGCGCAGCAGGTCGTTGAGCATGTCATTCACTTCGGCGACAGCCGGCCTGCGAGGGCCAACGGCCCTCAACATGCCAGCCCAGGGCAACGCCCTGGGTTTGCGGTTCCAAGAAGCAAGAGCCCCATCGGGGCGGGACAATGACGGCGATGGTGCCGCCCCGATGGGGCTTTGATCATTTTGATGACGATGACCCAGGGCGTTGCCCTGGGCTGGCCTGTCGAGCGCCGTTGGCGCTGCTCTTTCGATCTCAGCGCGGAGCATGTGCATATTCGCCCGCCTTGGCGCGGCTGTAGGCCGAGAGGATGTTTTCGACGGACAAATCCTCATCCAGCGTCTCCCAATGCACGCCGAGCCCGCGACCGATAAGCTGCCATTGCTCGCGCTGCGCAGTCTGGGCTGCGCGCAGGCGCGGAAAATAGCTGAGGGCCACCGTGACGCTGCGTTCGTCGGAAAATGCGACGGACATGGAATCGCCCGCAAACGATACGTGATGGATGCGGAGGTCACTCATGGCTCATGTTTCCAAAAGTCCGATACCACGCGCGGAGAAACTCGTCCAGATGCGACTCGGTGATGCGGAGAATCTCGTTGCACTCGTGGCGGCGAAAACCCTCGTCGAAGGCAAACTCCAGCGGGTCGAGCCAGAGTTTGGCGGCGCAGTCGTCGCGGCTGACGTGGATGTGCGGTGGCTCGAAGCGATCGGCCATGTAGAAGAAAAAACGACAACCGCGGTCGCGAAGAATGTAGGCACATCAATACCCCTCCGTCGCGTCGCTGAAAACATACGGGGCCTGATACGCGCCGGTGCGCTCCTTTTCGATCTGTCGCAGCAGGTCGTTCAGCAGCGATGATGCGCCGAAACGGTAGCGCGAATTGTGCAGCCATGCGTCGCCGAGCGTCTCCTTGATCGCGATGAGAAAGTGCAGCGACTGCTTCGCCGTGCGGATGCCGCCGGCGGGCTTCATGGAAATGGCGATGCCCGTTTCGAGATAGAAATCGCGGATGGCCTCGATCATCACCTGGTTGTTGCCGAGCGTCGCATTCGCGGACGTCTTGCCCGTGCTCGTCTTGATGAAATCGCCGGGCCGCAGCACCCGCATCGCGAGGAAGGACGCGGCGCGGATGTTGTCATACGTCTCCAGCTCGCTCGTCTCGAAAATCACCTTCAGCGTCGCCGCGCCGCACGCCTCGACGACCTGCGCGATCTCGTCCTGCACGAGCGTGAACTCGCCCGCGAGGAACGCGCCGCGGTTGATCACCATGTCAATCTCATGCGCGCCATCCCCGACCGCGGCGCGCACTTCCGCGAGGCGTGTCTTCAGCGGTGCCTGCCCCGAGGGGAACGCCGTGGCGACCGATGCCACTTTTACCCCGGAGCCAGCGACGCCACGCACCGCGTGCCGGACCATCGCGGGATACACGCAGACCGCCGCGGTGCTCGGGACATCCATCCCTTCGTGCGGCGTGATGGCCTTGCGGCAGAGCGAGGCGACTTTGCCCGGCGTGTCTTTCCCTTCGAGCGTGGTGAGATCGATCATCGAGACCGCGAGCTTCAGGCCGAAGAGCTTCGATTTTTTCTTGATGCTCCGCGTCGCATACTTCGCCACGCGCTCCTCGACGCCGACGGCATCCACCGTGCCGATATCATCCATGAATCGGCGGAGTGCGCTTGGGGGAGCGGTGGGCATCGGGCTACCCTAAGCGCGGGTGCTGGGCAAACAATGCAAAAACAAGGGCTGCGTCCGCCGTTTCTTACTCTTTGTCCTGCCCCTGCTCTCGTCCGGGCGGTGAATCCAGCGAGAGCAAGAGCAGGAGCACGACAAAGAGTAAGAAAGAGGCTTTGCAAAATGGCACGCGGACATGAAGTCGCAGGTCGCCACGCTGCTCGAAGAGGCGCGCAAGATCGAGGATGAGATCTACATCGAAAGCCCGTCGAAGCCCCGCGCCTACGAGGTGACGAAGCTCCAATGAGCTTGGTGC
>JANXZI010000727.1 GCA_025355595.1 Spartobacteria bacterium | reverse complement strand
CAGCACCGCGCGATCTTCGCCGAGCGAAAGTGTGTCCTGCGATTCGACGCGCACATCCGGCTCGACGGCCGAAGCCTTCAGCACCGCAGTCGCCTTCACGTCCGAATACCGAAACGCGCGCCGCGCCGTGAGCCCGGGAATCTGCCCCTGCAAAAGCGATGCGATGTTGCCGGGGAAATCTTCGAGGTTGATCGCTGAGAGCGTCGCCGCATCCACGGTGTCGAGCTGCACTTCGTTGCCCGTCGCGACGCCGAGCAGTCCGACCTGCCCCGCAGCGTTCTCGACGGAAATAAGCCCGACCTTTTGCTCCACCGGCAGCGGCCCCGTCGCGATTTGCGAGCGGATGATCAGCGCGAATGGCCGCGACTGCGGCGGCGCGAGATTCACGCGCAGCTTTCCCGTGTCGGGATCGAAACGCCACTGCGAGACGACCCAAGGAGCCGGGGTGCCATCGCCCCGCGGCTGCTCGGCACGGGGCGATGGCGCCCCGGCTCCCTGTGATCTCCCCGCCCCGTCCATCACATCGGTGATCGTCGCGCCCATCGGCACATCAAAAGTGATCTCCGCAAGCTCGCCCTGCGCGGGACGGATCGCTGCGTGATGCAATCCCTCGATGACTCCGGCGGTCGGCGCGTAGAGCTGCGTCAGCTCCGCGTAGAAGACCGCCTTTTCCCGTGCGACATCGCGACTGCGCGGCTTCCAGCCGATCCAGATTTCATTCACCGGCGCGAGCACGAGCGCGGCGACAGTGTCCTTCCCGACGCTCTTGCGCTCGATGGACACGGCCTGCGGCGAAAGGACATCCACGTCGAGATTCGCGAGCGTGAGCGTGAGGCGGTTCACGATTCCAAACTGCGCGGGCAGCACGAATCCGCTCTCGGCGTCCTTCTTCGTCACCGGCACCTGGTATTGCAGCTCGATGTCGAACGCGCCCGTCTCAAGCGCGAGCAACTGCTGCGCCCGCGGTGTGCCCGCCTGCACGAGCTTCAGCGACGCTGCGGGAAAAGCCGCCTTCGTGAGCACCGCCGGTTCAAACAACAGCGGCAGCCGCTTGCCCTTCACCGCCTGCCACCGGATTTTCGCCGTCGCGAGCGCAAACTTTTCCTCGACGCGAACCGTCTGCGTGACGGCCTCCGCAACCGGCGCTTCCTTCGGCAGCAACGGCGCGGTGTCCGGTGCGTTTGGCGCCTGCGCGGACGCGACACTGCTCCACGCGATGAGTCCGACGATCAGCAACGACGCAGTCGCCGCGGCCGCGCCGCCGCCCGTGTTTGGCAGAATCGGCTTCGGCTTTCGCGGCGCACGCCAAAGCCTCCGCAACGCCGGCAACGCGAGATTCCAGACAAAGAACGCCGCGACCACCGCGAGGAATGCGCACGCGCCATTCGGCCAGCGCAGCGTGGCCCACGCGAGCAGCGTCCAGCCGAGGATCGTCCAGCGCTGATTGCCGGATAGCCACGCATAGAGCCATGCGACGAGCGCGAGGAGCGGGAGCCACGAATATCCGATCCAGTCGAGCGCCGAAGTTTCGTCTTCCACGTTGCCGACTTCGACGGTGAGCGCATTGCCCGCCTGCTGCACGGGCGCGAGGAATGTTATGCCGCGCGGAACCTCGGCAGTGTGCTGCCGCGCGATCTCGGCAAGGCCGAGCAACGCAGCGACCGCCATCGCAAACGCCGCGCAGCCCAGCAGCAGGCCCGACCAATGGCGCACGCTGAATTTGAACACCCCATCCTGCGCCGCGCTGCGCCAGACCATCGTGGCGAGCGCAAGCAAGGCGAGAGCAGCGAGCAACGAGAGCAATGCGCGACCCGCCTCGTCGCCACCAAACATCCGCGCCAGCCCCGCGAATCCCGAGACATCCGGCACGCCGCCCGCCGGTGTGAGCGAACCTTCGCGGTACACGAGCCGCTGCGCGGTGTCGGGCTCCAGCTTCCACTCTGCGAGCATCACCGGCGCACCGACAACGGGCGTCGCAATTTTCACACGCTTCGCGTCCTTCGACCGCTCGGCGAGTTTCAGATCGATTGCGAGCACGGCATTCGGATCCGCCTGCTGTGGCAGCGGGATGAGGTTCGCCTTGTCGTCCTTCACCGGCACGACCGGCGCGCCGTTCACCGTGGCGGACCACAGTTGCACGCCCTCCGGCAGCGTGAGACGGAAGTGCGCGTTGCCGCGGCTCTTCACAAAATAGCGCGCGTCGGTGAGCACCTGACCTTCCTTCGAGATGCGCGTGGTGAGCGCGGCGCGGTCCACCACCTGGCTCAGCGAATCACCTTGCGCGAGCGGACTCAGCGCGAGCTTCAGATCGAACGGTCGCGCCGAGTAACGATACGCGGCGAGGATCGGCGCGTCGAAAAACAGCCGGTACTCGGACGGCACCTCGCCCGTCTCCAGCGGCAGCAATCCGGCGGAGACAGTCACGGGCTTCACCTGAAACTGATACGCGCTGATCACGAGCGTGTGGCCCTGCTCGGATTGCGCGTCGAGCGGCCGCGCGCCGGTGAATGCGAGCGTGTCGCCCTGCGCCTTGAACGGACGCTCATATGTCGCGAGCAGCGTGTATGCGCCCGAGACTGGCGTGTGCAGTTGCACCACGTAGCCGCCCTCGGCCTTCTGCCAGTTGCGGATATCTTTGCCGGTGAACTCGACATTAAAATATTCGTCCGACAGCTCGACCTTGAACGCCGAGACCGGCGCACCCGAGATGACATAGTTCATCACGCTGCTGCCGTACGCGACACCTTCGCCGATGGAGAAAAGATGGAATGCATCCGCCTGGATGGACTGCGGCAGCCGCTCGATCTTCATCGTCGCCTGCCACGCGGGTTCGCTGAGCCGGAACGCCGCCTGAATGCCCGCGACCTTGCACGGAAAAAATGCGGTCGCGATTTCCGTGAGCGCCTGCGTGCGCTCGGCAGTGAGGCGGATTCCCGCGTCCGCCGACACCGCAACGTGCCCGCGCACCGACTTGGCCTTCACCACATCCACGTGCGGCAGCGCCCAGTTCGCGACCCCTAGCGCCTGGTTGCGTTCGAGTCGCACCTGCACGATCTGCCGACCCGACACGGGCTGCGCATAGACGAGGCGCAGCTCCGCAACAGCCTCCGCGTCGCGGAGGAAATAATCGGCGAGTCCCGCGACGTTCAGCTTCGCGACGGCGTAGCCTTTCGGCACGCGCAGCAGCAGTTCGCGCAGCGGTGCCTCGCGGACATCAATCTCGATTTCCGCATCAATGCCCTGCTCCGTCTCGCCGAGATGGAACGCGAGGACTTGCGAGACCGTCAGCTCCGGCAGGATTTGATCGGCCTGGATGCGCAGCGCGAAATCCGCGCCGGAAAAGCGATACGCAAAACGCTGCTCACCGCCTGCGCGGAACGCCGCCTTCGTCATGTCGCTCTCGGGAAACTGCTCAGGCGAAACCTGCGAGAGGCCCTTCGCCTGCAAGACTTCGAGCCGCACCGCGCCTTCGTTCACGATGCGGACGTAGCCGGCAAAACGCGTCGCGCCCTCGGGCCGCAGTTGTATCGCATCCACGGTCTGCGGGAACGCGCCGATGGGCGTCTGCGTCTGCACGAGTATGGTGAAGAGATTTTTCTGCGGCTGATTGAATTTCACGACGAGCTTGCGCTCGCCCGCATTCGCGCCCGGCTCGACGTTCCACGAAATCACCTGTTCGCCCTGCACGCGCGTGACCTCGCCGTCGCCGCGCAGCAGCAGCGTCACGCGATCGAGTTCGCCCTGCATCACTTTGCAGTCGAGCAGCGCGACCTGCCGCATCAGCCCAGGGCCAACGCTGAGTTGCGAGAGCATTTCCGCGGCGTAGAAAAGTTTTCCCTCCGCTTCCGGCGCGGCCGATTTCCATGAGAGCTTCACCGTGCCATCGGGCGGCAGGAAGCTCGCGAAGTCCTTGTCCATCTTCTCGGGCCGCGCCGCGCCGACGAAATTGAACTGCGTATCCGCCGCGAGCCCTTGCAACAGGATCGGCTGCAGCGCACTCGGCGCGACGCGGAAATCCACGGCATTCCAGCCCGCGCTCTGCCGCACCGCCGCGTTGAATTTGAACGCAATCGGAAAGTCCCCCGGCTTGTCGAACACGAGGGTGAATCGCCCGCCGGCCGAGGTGATGCGCCAGTCGGGATGCGGCGCGAGTTCCGTCAGTGCGACGCTCCCGGAGAGCAGCGCGAGCGTGCCGCCCTTTGGATTGGTCACGCGCGCGGTGGCGGTGAGCGTGAATCCCGCGTTCTGCTCCGCGAGCTGCCCGGTGAGTTTGAAATCACGCAGCACGACCTGCCGCGCCTCGGGATCGGCGAGCGTGATGCGCAGCGGCAGCGAATACGGCGCTCCGTGGAATTGAAACGCGAGCGGCTCGGGCGCATCGGCTTTTTGCGCGTCCGGTTTTTGCACGCCGCGCATTGCCGCCGGCATGAATTTCGCCTCGACCGGAAGCAGCCCCGCGGGCGCATCCGCCTGCACGTCGAAATCCGGCGTCGCATCCACGCGGACGAAACCGTTGAACAGCGCAGGCTGCGGCGGCGTGAGCAAAAAAATCGCGAGCGGATTTTTCCACGACTTGAGTTCGCGGTCGGCGATGACGGTGACGGTGAGCTGCGTTGAGCGCTGCGCTGCTGCGGGATCTTTCACCGCGTCGGCAGCAGCGGGCTTCTCGTTCTTCTTCGGTCGCAGGATCAGCGTGCGCGCGCCGCCCGCATCGCGCCGGATGCTCCAGTCCTGCAACCCCTCGCCCGTGACGCTGCGAATCTCCCCCTCGCCGGAAATCGTGAGCGGCAGTTCCTTCGGCTCGCCTTGCAAAATGTCGAGCGTCACTGCGAGCGTGTGCGTGAGTTTGTCGCGCGTGACCTGGATCGAATGCTGCACCGACGTGGCGAAGATCACCTTGTCCTTCGCCCCCGCGTGCCCCGCGAGATTTCCCTCGATGGTGAGCTTCACCTTTCCATCCCCGAAGCCGCCGCTGATCGCGGGATCTTTGATCTCCGCCGTCTGCGCGCCGAGCGGCGCGGCCATGAAGAATGCGGTGATGAGAGTGAGGAGGAGTTGTTTCATAAATTTGTGAGAGTAGTTGCGTGATGAAGCGGAGCGACGTGCCTCGGGTAGGGTGGGCGTCCCGCCTGCCGTGTTCCGCGTCTCGCGGAACACATTCGGACGTCGTTGTGCGTTGCCACGCCGAGAGACGTCCGTCGAGAGACGTCCGCCGGGTGCCACGCGAGAC
>JANXZI010000721.1 GCA_025355595.1 Spartobacteria bacterium | reverse complement strand
CCGGACACCGGCGAGCGCAACGTCGGCATGTATCGCATCCAGATTTACGATGACCGCACGACGGGCATGCACTGGCAGCTCCAGAAGGTCGGCGCGCGGCACGGGCGGCGATATTACGAGCGTGGCGAACGGATGCCGGTGAGCATTTTTCTTGGCGGCGATCCGATGTTTCCCTTTGCCGCCACCGCGCCGCTGCCGGACGGGCTCGATGAATTTCTCCTCGCCGGATACCTCCGAAAAAAATCCATCGAACTCGTGAAATGCGAGACGAACGATCTCGAAGTCCCGGCGAATTCGGACTTCGTGATCGAGGGCTACGTGGACCCGCGCGAGCCGCTGCGCGACGAGGGGCCGTTCGGCGATCACACGGGCTACTACACATTGCCCGAGCCGTATCCCGTCTTCCACATCACGGCGATCACGCACAGGAAAGATGCGATCTATCCCGCGACGATCGTCGGCATCCCGCCGATGGAGGATTTCTACATCGGCGGCGCGTCGGTGAAAATTTTCCTGCCGATTTTCAAGATGAACTTCCCCGAGATCGTGGACATCGCGCTGCCGGCGGAGGGCGTGTTTCACAATCTCGTCTTCGTCTCGATCAAGAAGACCTACCCGCTGCAGGCCTACAAAATCATGCACGGGCTGTGGGGCATGGGGCAGATGATGTTTTCCAAATACATCGTCGTCGTGGATGCCGATGTGGACGTCCACAACACGAGCGAGGTGCTCTTCCACCTCTGCGCGAATACCGACCCACAGCGCGACAGCATCTTCACAAAGGGCCCGTCCGACGTGCTCGATCACGCGACGAGCGAGATCGCGAGCGGCAGCAAGCTCGGCATTGACGCGACGAAGAAACTCCCCGGCGAGGGCTTCAAACGCGCGTGGCCGCCGCTGATCAAAATGGATGCAGCGGTGCGGCGGAAAATTGACGCGCTGCTCGGACATCGCGCCGGCCAAACCATCGGTGAAATCAAACCGAATCCGTAAATGCCCGACTGGATCAGAACCCTGCTTGAACTCCTCTCCCAAGTCGCGGGCGGGCGGACCCCCAATCAGATCACGAACAACGCCATCGCGGCCATCTTCTGGAGCTTCTGCCTGGCGGTGGCGGTGGCGCGCTATCGCGAGGATCGCCGGTCGCGTGAGCGGCTGCTCATCTGGGGGTTTTCGGTCGTCCTCGCGCGCGAGCTGTTCATGATTCTCATTGAGGCATTGCGGTCACTCAAACTGATCGAGGCGACGGTGTTGAACTCGTTCTATCCCCCGTTGCAACACGCCTTGCACGACGCGGGTCTCATCACAGTCGCCGCAGGTTTCATGGGTTTTCTGGCACATGACGTCCCGAGCGCGGGGCGCTTTCTGCAAGTGGGGATGGCCGGCACGGCGGCCTGCTACCTCGCCACATTCTGGTGGTGGCCCGTTTACCTCGGGACGCACCCCGGTTCGAAATTTGCGCAGACGTGGTGCGACTGGCCGTTTCACGTCAATGGTGCGGTCTGGCTGCTGGTGGCGCTGGTGTACCTGGTGCGGCACACGCGGGGCTGGGCGCGCAACGGCGTGTGCGGCGCGCTGGCTGCGTTCTTTCTCAGCACGGCGCTGAAGCTGCCGGATCTGGCGATGAAAGAAGTCCACGAGCAGGTTTTCACGCAGATCCGGTATCTGCTCTACCTCATCGGCGGGGTGACGCTGAGCTATGTGTTCATCCGCGAGCAGTTCTCCGAGCGGCGCGAACACGCACGCTCTTTGGAGAAGACCATCCACGAGCAGCAGAATGCGGAGGCGGCTGTGCGCGAGAGCGAGGAGAGCCTGCGGGAAGCTCAGAGCATGGCACGCATCGGCAGTTGGACTTGGGAACCGGGCGGCACGCATCGCTGGTCCCAAGTCATGTTCGATTTGTTCTCTGTCCCGCCCAGTGTGCCGCCTGATGCAGGGCAGTTTCTTCAAATCATCCATCCCGACAACCGCGAAGCCGCCGCCCGCCGCTTCGAGGAATGGCTGCGATCGGATCGTGCGTCCGACGAATGGGAATACCGCATCGTCCTTCCGGATGGCGCGGTGCGGAACATTCATGCGCTCGGCCACATCGTGCGGGATGCCTCGGGCCGCCCCGTCCGGGCGAGGGGGACGGTGCAAGACATCACTGAGCGCAAAAATGCGGAGGCGGCTGTGCACGACGGCGAGCAGAAATTCCGGGGGCTGTTCGAAGGTTCGCCCGATGCGATCTTTGTGGAAGACTTCGAGGGCTGCGTGCTGGACGTGAACCCGGAGGCCTGCCGGCTGCACGGGATGGAGCGCGGGGAGCTGATCGGCAAAAGCGTGTTCGACCTGATTCCGCCGGGCGAGCGCGAGGCGGTCAGGCGTGACTTTCTCCGGATGACTGCGGGCGAGATGACAGTCATCGAGGGATTCAGCCAGGCCACGGTCGGCCGCTCCGTGCCGGTGGAAGTGCGAATCAACCGGATCATGTATCGCGATCGTCCCGCGCTGCTGCTGCATGTGCGGGACATCACCGAGCGGAAGCAGGCGGAGGCGGCGCTGCGCCAGAGCGAGGAGCGCAAGACGGCCATCTTTGCCAGCGCGCTCGATGCGCTGATCACCATTGATGCCAAAGGAACGGTGATGGAATGGAACCCGGCGGCGGAACGGGTCTTCGGCTACCGGCGGGAGGACGCGATCGGCCGGGAGATCGCCGGAATGATCGTCCCATCCCGACTCCGGGAGGCGCACCGGCAGGGCATGGCGCACTTTTTCGCCACCGGCGAAGGCTCCTTCCTGCGCAAGCTAGTGGAGCTGCCCGCGCTGCGTGCCGATGGCACGGAATTCCCCGTGGAGCTGTTTGTCACTCGCATTCAGAGCGAGCCGCCGCTGTTCACCGGATTCATCCGGGACATCACCCTGCGTCGCGCCTCGGAGGAAAAGATTCGCAGGCTGGCGGCATTCCCGGAGCTGAACCCGAACCCGGTGCTGGAATTCTCCGCCGACGGCGCGCTGACCTACCACAACCACGCCGCATCCGATCTCGCAAAATCGCTCGGCGAGCCGGAAGTCGGCGCACTGCTGATGGATGACACGCGCGAGATCGTCCTCTCGTGCCTGGCGACGGACCAGCCGCACCTGCGCCTCGAGAGCCACCACGGATCGCGGACGCTCTCGTGGTCGTTTTATCCCATCGGCGAACTCCGCGCAGTGCATTGCTACGTGGGCGAAATCACCGAGCGGCTGCGGCTCGAGGAGCATCTCCGCCAGTCGCAAAAAATGGAGGCCATCGGCCAGCTCGCCGGCGGAGTGGCGCACGACTTCAACAACATTCTCACCGTCATCCAAGGCTACGGTGCCATGCTGCTGATGGCGGCGGACACCCCGGAAGAAAGGGCGGATTCCGTCCAGCAGATCATCGCTGCATCGGAACGCGCGGCGAATCTCACGCGACAGCTCCTTCTCTTCAGCCGCCGCCAGGTCATGCAGCCCGGACTGCTGAACCTGAACGATCTCGTCACCAGCCTCGTGAAGATGCTCCAGCGCATCGTCGGCGAGGATGTGAAGCAGCAGCTCCACCTCCACCCGCGGGCGCTGACCGTTTACGGCGACGCCGGGATGCTGGATCAGGTGCTCATGAATCTCGTGGTCAACGCGCGCGACGCGATGCCCGGCGGTGGGCGGCTCATCATCGAGACGGCGGAGAAGACACTCACCGAAACGGAAGCAACTCTGATCCCCGACGCCAAGGCGGGGCGCTACGCCTGCCTCAGTGTCACCGACAGCGGCAGCGGCATCGCCCCCGAAGACCTGGCGCATATCTTCGAGCCGTTCTTCACGACCAAGGAAGTCGGCAAAGGCACGGGCCTCGGACTTGCGACCGTCTTCGGCATCGTCCAGCAGCACGGCGGCGCACTCCAGGTGGAGAGCGAAGTCGGACGCGGCACGACCTTCCGCATTTTCCTCCACACCGTCGAGGCCGCCGAGGTGACCGAGGAAAAAGTGGCGGCCAAACCGTTGCCTCGCGGCACGGAGACTATCCTCGTCGTCGAAGACGAGCCGAGCCTGCGATTGCTGAACCGGATCGTCCTCGAACGCCAGGGCTACCAGGTGCTCGATGCGGCCCACGGAGTCGGGGCGCTGCAAGTATGGGAACGCCACACCGGCCCGATCCATCTGCTCCTCACCGACCTCGTCATGCCCGAAGGCGTGAGCGGTCTGGAACTCGCTGCACGGCTGCGCAAACTCAGCCCTCATCTCCCGGTCATCTTCACCAGCGGATACAGTGACGAAATGGCAGGCCGCGAACTCCGGCTGGAAACGGGGCAATACTTCCTCCAAAAACCGACACCGCTGCCGGAACTGCTCGAAACCGTACGGCGCTGCCTCGACCGATGAGGACGGTGCAGCGATGCGCCCGCATCGGACGCATCACCGGCCCAGTTCGACGTGTGTTCTATGCCTGCTGTCCTCGGCGGAAAATGTTCGCGCCGCGGATGGACAAACCGATAATCAGCGCCGTGCCCGCGAGGATCGTGAGACGCACAAGCCACGACGCAGACGTGACGGCCTTCGCCTTCAGTCCGATCTGCAAATCCGCCCAGTTATCTACCGCCACCGCGCGACTGAAAGTGAGCATCCTCCCCTGCTCCGGGATGCTCGCCTCGATGACGGCGGGGCTGCTCACCGCAGCGTCCTGCTGCTGGATGAGGCGCTCGGCGAGGCGCGTGAAGGCCGCGTTCTCGTCGGCGCTGTTGCGGTCGAGGATTTGTTTCGCGTCCTGCTGCGTGTAGTTCGCGTCCTTGCCGCCGCGACCGGCGCGGAGCTTGCCGGTGAGCGCGTCGGACTCGCCGGCGGCACCGGCCTGGCGGACGTTCAGGCCGATGAGCGCCTGCTGGAGCTTCACATTGTGGAGCTGCACGCGCGCGTCCTCGTTGAACGCGTTGTCGTGCTGGCTCAGCCCGAACGCAGACTCGAATGCGCGTCTCGCCTCGTGCGGGTTGCCCTGCTGGAGCGCGCTGTTGCCGAGTGCGAGCATCTGCTCTGCGGCGCGCGTCTTGTCGCGCTGCTGGCTCGCCTCGCCTTGCAGATAACTCTGAAGATCCACGGCGGTCGCGCGGGAGACGAGTTCGTCCTGCTGGAGTTGCAGCGAGCCGCTCCACTTTTTGAGCTGCCATTTTTCATTCAGGTAAATGCGCCATGTGATGTTCTCCAGCGGCAGATCGAATTTCGCGGCGACCAACTGCAGATCGAGCGAGTTCGTTCCTGATTCGCCGATCTGGCTGCTGTAAAAAATCTCCACCGGCACGGCCTGTCCGCCGCGCGACTGCTGTTCGAGGGGAATCAGAATCTCGTCCTTCTCGCGCCACGGCCACACCCCGTTCTGATTCACGAACGCAAACCAGAACCGCGCGCCCTTCGGCAGCGTGAGGTGCAGCAGCCGCTTGTCGCCCGGCAGGATTTCGAGCCGCACCTGCGTGAGCATCGCGCCGCTGTCGGCGATCACCGAGGTGAATGTGATGTTGTTCACGCGCGCAGCCAGGAGCTTCGTCGCCTCGTGGCGTTCGAGCTTCATCGGCAGCGAAAACGCCGGCTCGACCAGCCGGTATGCAAAACTCGCGGACGATGCGCTGATGTCCTGCTGAAGCGCGCGCGGGATGCCCTGCCATTCCGTCGGCTGAAGCGCGGCAGGCGCAGTCTCCGCGCGGAGCTGGAGACGGCCTGCGGAACGCACGGTCACGAAGCCGCGCTGCAAATTCACATCCGCGACCTGCACCCCGCGCAGCGCGATCTCCGGCGCCTGCGCAGG
>JANXZI010000700.1 GCA_025355595.1 Spartobacteria bacterium | reverse complement strand
CGATCGATAGCCGCATCAAACTCTGCCGCCCCAACCGCTTCCTTGTCTTTCCGGGCCGCCAACAGGGCTGCCTCATTGACGAGGTTTGCCAGGTCAGCTCCCGCAAAGCCTGGCACGAGACCGGCGATCTTATGGAGATCCACATCGGAATCCAAAACAACCTTCCTCGAATGGATCTTCAGGATTGCTTCCCTACCGTTTATGTCCGGGCGGTCCAGCACGACTTGCCGATCAAATCTTCCCGGACGCAGCAGTGCCGGATCGAGGATTTCCGGCCGGTTTGTGGCAGACATGATGATGACTCCTTTATTCGATTCGAATCCATCCATTTCCACCAGAAGCTGGTTGAGGGTCTGCTCCCGTTCGTCATTTCCGCCCATGACGTTGATTCCCCGGGCCTTCCCCAAGGCGTCCAACTCGTCGATGAAGATGATGCAAGGGGCTTGGCTCGCGGCCTGGGAGAAGAGGTCGCGCACGCGCGATGCCCCCACGCCGACGAACATCTCCACGAACTCGGACCCGCTGATGCTGAAGAAAGGTACCTTGGCCTCGCCGGCCACCGCCTTGGCAAGCAGGGTCTTGCCGGTTCCCGGAGGGCCGACCATGAGCACGCCTTTCGGGATGCGACCGCCAAGTTTTTGAAAACGCTTCGGATCCTTGAGGAACTCCACGATTTCGCTGACCTCGTCCTTCGCTTCCTCGACGCCGGCGACGTCCTTGAATGTCACCTTGTTTTTGTCGCGAGCCATCATCTTGGCCTTGCTCTTACCGAAGCTCATCGCGCCCTTGCCCGCCATGCGGAGCTGCTGGCGGAAGAAAAAATAGAGCAGCAGCAGGATGAACACGACGGGCAAAAAATTCACCAGCGTGGAGACGAGCAGGTTGTTGTTGTCCGACTTCATGTCCGGCACGATTTTGTGCGCCGCGAGTTCATCCTCGATGTACTTGTTATACTGCGGGTTCACTTGCGTCCTGAATGGCTCACCCTTCGCCGCATCCTTTGACGCGAGAACGAAACCGCTGATGGTGTCCGTCGGATTGCCGACCGAAGTGACGATCGCCAGTTTCTCCTTCTGGATGCGGCCTTCGGAGAGCGCCTGCCGGAATTCCGGATACGTCAGCGTCTTGCTGTTTGCAGTCGGGCTGCGCAAGTAGAAGCCGCCGCCGATCAGCAGGATCGCCGCCGCGAAAAGCAGGAGCCCGCGCCAGTTGAAATTGGATTCGGGATTGGAGCCGCCGTTGGGATCTTGGTCGCGGTTCGGACGAGGAGTTTGCTGTGCCATTTATTGTTGCCTTGGATTGCTGAATGTAGAGGGCATCGCGAGGCGGTCAACCGGGATGTCTGCCGCGCGCTCCGAAGCCAAGGCAGGAAACACGCGAGGGGCGCGAAATAACCGACGTATCGTCCGCGCCCGTCGCGAATTTTGCGGGTTTGCCCCGATCCCTCGCGCGCGCTCAGTAGATTTTGATGTACGCCTTTTTCCGCAGGCGCTGCAGCCATTCCTGCTGATCCTTCTGGCGCTCGACTTGCAGCAGGCGGGCTTCGATTTCCTTGCGGAGTTCCTTGAGTGGCTTGGAAATGCCGCCCTTCTTCTGCTCCACGAGCATCAGGTAATATGCCTGGTTCATCTCGACCACGTCGCTGACCTTTCCGGTCGGAAGGTTGAAGATGGCCCGCTCCATTTCGGGGCTCAGGTCGCCGTGCTTGATCCAGCCCCAGTCGCCACCCTTGTCCTGCGTCGAATCTTCGGAATAGACCTTCGCGAGATCCGCGAAATCAGCGCCGCGGATCACCTTGTCGCGAATTTCCTGGATCAGCTTCCGGTTGTCCGCGGGCTTGCTGCCGTGGGAGATTTTGAGCAGGCGCAGCTTCACCTCGTCGTTCGTCGTCCAGTCCTGGAGGTGCTGGTTGTAGTAATGCTCGACGGCGCCCGGCTTTAGCATCGGCTCGTTCTTCACCTCGCGCGAACGCATGGCTTGGACGATGATTTTTTCCTCCTCCATCTTGCGAATGCGATCGAGCGTGAAGCCCTGCGCGGCGATGGTCCGCATGAAGGCCGGCTTGTTGCCGCCGAATTCTTCGCGGATGATCGAGTTCACACGGTCATCAATCGCGTGCGGCGGGATCTGGCCCTTCATTTTCCGGAATTCCTGGAGGATGAGCTGGCGGTCAATGAGGTCATTCAGCGCGCGCGTGCGGACGTCGTTGACGTGGTCGGCCAGTGCCTTGCCGGAGAAATTGGCGTGCAGCGAATTTTCCAGCGGCATCGTGAGCTCGCGCAGCTCGTGCAGCGTGATCACGTCGTCATTCACCGCGGCGGCGACGCCGTCGAGCACCCTCGGTTCCGCGGCAGGCGCGGCGGGTGCGCAGAGTGCGATGAGGGCGGCGAGAAATAGCGGGCGAAGTTTGCTCACGAGGATTTTCAGTTCGGAATTTCCGGGAGGCTAGGAACCGGCCCCGGCAAGTCAAGCGGGGCGTCAGTTTGCGCGGCGATTCCGCCCGGGGAAAAGTTTCGTTGCAGCGCGTGCATTGCGGAATAGCTTCGCCGCCATTCCATGCTCAACGAGGACAGCATCCAATACGCCATCGAAAACACGCGCGTGACCGTGGTTCCGCAGAATCGCATCGAGACATTCGGCACGACGGTGTTCCGCTTTTTTCTCGTCACCGAGCTGATGGACACCGCGGGGCAGGTGCGCGTGCGCGACGGGCGGCTGCACGCCGAGCGCCCCGCAATCATCACGCCGGATCATTTTCACAGGATGCTTGATGAGGGTTTCGGTGAGAAGGCGGGGAAATTCATGGAGTGGATGCGCGAAAACGCGGCGGAGATGGCCGTGCTGCGCTACGGGTTTCAATTTCGGAAGACCGACATGCAGGAGTCCATCGTGCATGATACCGTGGAGGCGGTGCTCGATCGCCTGCGCATCAAAGTGGACCACGCGGAGGATCCGCTGAGCACGGTCATTCACGGCGTGGACGAGGGCTGGGAGGTGTGCCTGCTGAAATTTGCCACGGACATGATCCAGCGATCCGCCGCCGGCAATGTGAACGAGTGGCGCAAGCGCGGCCTGCTCTGAGCGCGCCGTGCTCCTCCGCATTTTCGTCATCCTCGTCCTCGCGTCCGCCATCGGCGGCGCGTGCTGGTTTGCCGTGCATGAGCTGTATGTGAAACCCGAGAAGCAGCTCCGCACGGACAAGGCGCTGCCGCCGCCCACGCCGCCGCCCGATCCGAGCCTGGCGGATTTTGAGAAGTGCGTGGAAATCCATCGCTCCGGCGACAAGATCGCGAGCCGCACGGCGATCGAGATTTTCCTCCGCGAATTCCCCACGTCCACGAAGCGCGACGCCGTCCAGGACATGCTCGGCGAGATCAATTCCGCGGAATTTTTCGCCGTGAAGCCCGGCGGGGCGAACACCTACGTCGTCCGCAGCGGCGATGCGCTCGGTACCGTCGCAAGGCGCACGAAAGTCTCCGTCGAGCTGCTCACGTACCTGAACAGGATTGACTCGAAATACCTCCACCCGAACCAGCGCCTCATCGCGCCGCAGACGGCCTTCCGGCTCGTCATCCAGCAGAAAAAGCAGCGCGTCGTGCTGTGGAATGGCGACAAATTTTTCCGGCAGTACCCCGCGGCTGAGTGGCCCGGCGGAGCCCGCGCACCCATCCGCCCGAAGCAAGCCGGCAAGGTCACGGAGAAGCGCGCACTCGAGAACGGCGCGACCGTCCTGCCCTCGCAGTTCCGCTATTTTGGCGCGACTCACTTGGTGCTCATCAGCATCCCCGGTCACTCGCTGCACACGCAGCCTGCGGACCCGAAGGCCGAGGTCATCCGCCCGCCCGGCGGCGGCATCGGGCTCGCGCCGGAGCACATGAATGAAATCGCGATCTTGCTTCCGTCCGGCGCGCCCGTGACCATGGAGTGAATCTGGCAGTTGAGAGTTGAATGTTGAGAGTTGAGAGGAGAAAGCACGCTCCACACCGACTTTCCGATCCCAATCTCCCGTCACGAACACTGGTGCATTGGCGCTTCGTTTCTTGCCTCTCAAACCTCAACCCTCAACTCTCAACTCCGAATGAATTCACAGCCACTCGACTTCGAGAAGCCCATCGTGGAGCTCGAGCAAAAGCTCGGCGAACTCCGCGGGCACAGCCGCGAGCACAACGTGAACCTCGACCCCGAGGTGCGCCGGATGGAGCTGAAGATCGAGGAGATGAAAAAGAGCGTCTATGCGAAACTCACCGCCTGGCAGCGCGTGCAGATCGCGAGGCACACCGCGCGCCCGTACACGCTCGACTACTTCC
Organism: Spartobacteria bacterium; assembly: GCA_025355595.1. GTDB lineage: Bacteria > Verrucomicrobiota > Verrucomicrobiia > Chthoniobacterales > Chthoniobacteraceae > SXWH01. The sequence continues at coordinate 17,536 of JANXZI010000700.1, read as the reverse complement.
AGCTTTCGTTCACCGATTTCGTCGAACTGCACGGCGACCGACGCTTTGCCGACGACGCCTCGATGCCCGGCGGCCTCGCCACGATCGGCCACCACCGGTGTGCCGTCGCCGGCCAGCAGAAGGGCCGCGACACGAAGGAAAACATCCATCGCAACTTCGGCTGCGCGAATCCCGAGGGCTACCGCAAGGCGATGCGCCTCATGCGCATGGCGGAAAAATTCGGCCTGCCTTTTGTCTCACTCATTGACACGCCCGGCGCGTATCCCGGCATCGGCGCCGAGGAGCGTCACATCGCCGAGGCTATCGCCGCAAACATCCGCGACATGATGACCCTGCGCACGCCCACCGTCGCCGTCGTCATCGGCGAAGGCGGCAGCGGCGGCGCGCTCGGCATCGGCGTGAGCGACCGCGTGCTCATGCTGGAAAATGCGTACTACTCCGTCATCAGCCCCGAGGGGTGCGCTGCCATTTTGTGGAAGCACCGCAAGCACGCGCCCGAAGCCGCCGAGGCGCTGAAGCTCACCGCGCGCGACCTGCGCGAACTCAAGCTCGTGGACGACGTGATCCCCGAGCCGCTCGGCGGTGCGCACCAGGATCAGGACGCCGCGATTGCCCATCTTCGCAGCGCGATCATCCGGCACCTCGACGAGCTGACGAAAATCCCGATCGATCAGCTCCTCGAGGAGCGGTACCAGAAGTTCCGCCGCATGGGGCCTTTCGCCGGCGAGTGAAGCATGAGGGCCTTCCCCCTTTTTCTTATTCCTAATCCTATTCCTATTCTGCAAGCGGAGCGCGCTGCGGCGCAGAGGCGGGGAATATGAATAAGAATATGATTAGGAATAAGATGGCGACTTGGCTGACGGTGAAATGACTTCTGAGCAAAGACCCTCGGGGCCGGCCGGCGCATTCACTCTCGTCACCGTCGCCTCCGGCGCGACGAGCCTGCGCTCGAACGAGCACGGCGAGACCTTCCATCCCGTCATCGGCCCGATGGCCGAGGCGCGCGCGTTGCACGTCGCGGGATCGCGCATCGTCGGGCGGGCCGGGGAATGTGCGCGCCCGTTTGTGATCTGGGACGTCGGCCTCGGCGCGGGCGCAAATGCGATTGCCGTGGTCGAAGCCCTCGCGGAAGCGAAGTGCCCGGCGCGCGTGGAACTGCACAGCTTCGACTGCACTTCTGAGCCGCTGGAATTCGCGCGGCATCACGCCGCCGAACTCGGATACCTCGCGCCGTGGAGCGAGTCGGTCGAGTCGCTGCTGAAGCATGGTCGGGCCGCCGTCGGGAATGTGGACTGGCACTTTCACCGCGCGGATTTTCGCAATGTGGTGCGCGAGCCCGGCACCGCGCCTGCGCCCGCGCCGGATGCAATCCTCTACGATCCCTACTCGCCCGAATCGAACCCCGGCATGTGGACCGTCGAACATTTCACGCGGCTGCACGCCTGCCTCGATCCCGCGCGCCCCTGCACGCTCACGAGCTACAGCCGTTCCACCTCCGTGCGCGTCACGCTCATGCTTGCGGGATTTTTCGCCGGCCACGGCGGAGCGACGGGTGAAAAGGATGAGACCACGCTCGCCGCGACGCACCGCGAGCTGCTCGCGCAGCCGCTTGATGCTGCATGGCTCGGCCGCGTCTCCCGCTCCACGCGAGGCGCCCCGCTCCGTGAACGACCATGCCCCGGCCGCATCTCGCCCGCCGATCTCGCTGCGCTGCAGCGGATGATCCCCGGGAGCTGAAATCCGCTGAGTCCCGCGGAGTATTTCACGGAAATTGCCGGATGAATTTCCACGGTGCTGCCGTCGGATCCGAACGGTCTGCGGTCGCTGTCCCGCGCTCTTTTTCGATAAGCCATGCCGCGCAGCAGGATGAGCGCGAGCGCGGGCAGGCACCGGATTATGAGGCTCGCGGCGAGCGCGAACGCTTGACGTTCCCGCTGAGGGTTCCATCTTTTCCCCGGAATGAACTGCGACGTCTGCAAACAGAAAACGGCCACGGTCTTTCTCACCCAGATCGTGGATGGGAAGATGCAGAAGGTGAACCTCTGCGAGTCGTGCTCGAAGGAAAAGGGCGTGACGGATCCCAAGGGCTTTGCGCTCGCCGATCTGCTGCTCGGGCTCGGGGCGTCCGAGGAGATGGAGCGCGGCAGCACGGGGCAGAAATGCCCGATGTGTGGATTCAGCCAGGCGGACTTCAAGAAGACCGGACGTTTCGGCTGCTCGAACTGCTACGAGATTTTTGCCGAGGGCCTCGAGGCGATGCTCAAGGGCATGCACAAGGGCACGACGCACACGGGCAAGGTCCCGCAGCGTCTGCTGAAAGCGCGCCAGCACGCCGAGGAACTCAAGCGGCTCCAACGTGAATTGCGCAAGGCGGTGGACGACGAGAAATACGAAACCGCGGCGGAACTGCGCGACAGGATCAAACACCTCGAACCCGGAGCCGCGGGAGTCTGAGCCATGCGCTTGAAGAACATTTTCAACGCGGAGGCGCGGAGGAGAAGTGAGAGGAACGCAGAGGAATATTTTCTTTTTTCCTCTGCGGAACTTTCCATCCACTCTCTGCGCCCCTGCGATAAAATCCGGCCTCGCTACACTCTCTAAAAATGGCCCTGCACAATATCCTCACGGAATCCGGTGAGTGGCTGAGCGGCGACGGCCCGCACAGCAACATCGTCATCAGCAGCCGCGTGCGGCTCGCGCGCAACCTGCGCAACTTTGCCTTCCCCGGCTGGGCGAAAAAAGCGGACCGCATCGCAGTGCTCGAATGTGTGAAGCCGCAGGTCGAGTCGCTGCCGGAGATGGCCGACGCCTATTCGGCCTACTCGCAGGATCTCAGCGCGCTGGAAAAGCAGGTGCTCGTGGAGCGGCACCTCGTCTCGCGCGAACACGCGGCGAAGGGCGTCGGTTCTGCCGTCGTGATGAACCGCAAGCAGACGCTCTCCATCATGATCAACGAGGAGGATCACCTGCGCATCCAAGGCATCCGCAGCGGGCTGCAGCTCAGGAATGTCTTCAAGCTCGTGGACAAGGTGGACACCGCGCTCGGCGAAAAACTCGATTTTGCATTTCACCAGCAGTACGGATTTCTCACCGCGTGCCCCACGAATGTCGGAACCGGGATGCGCGCGAGCGCGATGATGCACCTGCCGGGCCTCGTGCTCAGCGAGCAGATCAATCAGGTCATCCAAGCCGTGAGCAAAGTCGGACTCGCCGTGCGCGGACTCTACGGCGAAGGCACCGAGGCGCTGGGAAATCTTTTCCAAATCTCCAACCAGATCACGCTCGGCGAAAAGGAGGATGAAATCCTCACGCGGCTGAACAAGGTCATCGAGCAGATCCTCCAGCACGAGGTGAACTCACGTGCGAGCCTGCTGGAAAAAAAGGCCGTGCTCCTGCTCGACAACATCGGCCGCGCGTTCGGCATTCTCCGCCACGCGCACAGCATGGCGAGCAAGGAAGCGCTCAATCTTCTGAGCTGCCTGAAGCTCGGTGTGGACCTCGGTTTTTTCCCCGAGGACGGGCGCCTGCTCGTGGACCAGCTCTTTATGGAGACGCAGCCCGCGCACCTGCAGAAAAGCTCGCAGCAAAAACTTCAGGCCGAGGAGCGCGACACGCTGCGCGCGGACATTGTCCGCGCAAAGCTCGCGAAATTTCCGAAGCCCGACGGCAAGAAAGCCATCGAGCGCGGACGCGAGGAGCGGAAGGAAAAGGACGAGAAGGACAGCGGCGCGGCGGCGTAGTTTGCGCGCGTTGCGACTGGGAGCGGCGTTTCCAAATCGCCGACGAATGCTCGCGCGAAGCGCCATTTCTTGGGCGTCGCTTCGCGACGCAGGGCGACTTGGAAGTCGCCCTTCCGACCGGCAAACCGCACTCCCGGTGCCTTACGCCCGCAGCGCGATGGGCGTGACTTTTTTGCCGACGGCGGGGCCGGTGTATTCGCTCAGGGGGCGGTAGAGGCGGTTGTCGGCGAGCTGCTCGAGGACGTGGCCGGTCCAGCCGGCGGTGCGCGAGATGGCGAAGATGGGCGTGAACATGTCCGTCGGCAGGCCGAGCGAGTAATAGACGGTGGCGCTGTAGAAATCCACGTTCGCATTCAGCCCCTTCTTTTCCTTCATGATGGTGGCGATGCGTTCGCTCATGCGGAGCCATTTTGGGTCGCCGGCTTTTTCGGTGAGCTTCATGGCCATGGCGCGGAGGTGCGGGGCGCGCGGGTCGAGCACCTTGTAAACGCGGTGGCCGATGCCCATGATTTTCTTTTTCTGCGCGAGGGCGTTTTCGATCCACGCGTCCACGTTCGCCTCGCTGCCGATTTCCTGAAGCATGTGGATCACGCCTTCATTCGCGCCGCCGTGCAGCGGGCCTTTCAGCGTGCCGATCGCGGACGTGATGGCGGAGAACATGTCGCTCAGTGTGGCGATGGTGACCCGCGCGCTGAACGTGCTGGCATTCATGCCGTGATCCGCGTGAAGCACGTAGGCCACGTCGAGTGTCTGCGCCGCTTCGTCGGACGGCGTCTCGCCGGTGAGCAAGTAGAGAAAATGCGCGGCCTCGCCGAGATCCTTGCGCACAGGCGGGAGCGATTTGCCGGAGCGCGCGCGATGGAAATAGGCTGCGATGACAGAAATCCTCGCGGTGATGCCGACGGCGCGCTCGCGATTGCGATCCACGGAGGTGTCATCCACGTGATGATCGTAAAGGCCGAGCATGGAGACGGCGGTGCGGATGACATCCATCGGGCCGGCGTCCTTCGGCGCGGAGGTGATGAAATCAATGATGCCCTGCGGCAGATCACGGTGCGTGCGCAGCGTCTCGTGGAGGACGTTGAGCTGGCGCCAATTCGGGAGTTCGCCGTACCAGAGCAGATGCACGACTTCCTCGAAGGAAACTTTTCCCGCGAGTTCATTGATGTCGTAGCCTGCGTAGATGAGCTGGCCGATGTCGCCGAGCACATCGGAGAGGCGGGTGGAGTTGGCGATGATTCCTTCGAGTCCTTTGGCGACGACGGGCATGGTGTGAAAAAGTGTGGCGTGATTTTGAAATGAACCCAGCGCGCGTGCTCTCGCGCCCGCGGCTGGAGACGACAGGCGCGGAGGTTTCACAGTCTGCGCGTGCGGGGCAAGCGGGAATCATGATGGATTGCCTTTCGAGTCCGGCTGCGGTGACTGGTGACTGGTGAAAAGTGAATAGTGACTGGCCCTCCGGTTTTTCACGAGGCGATCATGGCTGCATACCAGTCACTTTTCACCAGTCACCAGTCACCGCAGCCAGACTCGAAAATCGCCCCGACTTCACCGCCGTCCCAGCCCTAGAATTCCCCCGGCGGCGGCGACTCGTATTCCTCGCGGAGCGCGGCGGCGAGGGACTTCTCGTAAAAGAGGAAGCGCTTCGTGACGAAGAGCGGATCCTTTTGCTCGCGCGGGTCGAGGTATTCATCCACGAATTCCTCGATCGTCTTTTCCTCGAAGGACTCGAGTTCGTCCTTCCACACATGCTCCTTGAACGCGAGCCGGTGCGTGCCCTCGAAGCATGTGAGCGCCAGCTCGAAGTCCAGGTCGTCGAACTCGTCGCTGAACAGCTCGCTGATCGTCGTGCCCGCGTCGCACTGCACCAGATCATCGCTGATGAAATGCAGAATCTCGATGAGCGAGTGGACGTAGTAGCTCGTCGGGAGATCGGCCATGGTTACTTTTTCTCCGTGGCGGATTTTACAAGGCCGAGGAATTGCTCGCGGCTCGCTTTCACCAGCGCGCCGGGGCCGGTCATCTTTACAAACACCGCGCCATCCGTGTGCTCGAGGATCGCTCCGAGCAGCGCCGCGTCTGGGATCTCCTCCGTGATGCCGGCCATCGGTGCAGCCTTCAGCGAGCCCTCGGCGGTGACGAGCGTCACTTTCACGCCGTTGAAATCCTGCGTCTCGATTTTGTTCGCCTCGGCCTTGCCCGTGATCTGGCCGAGCCAGCGCTGCACATTCGGCTCCACGCCGCCGCTATTGCTCTCGCCGAAGAAGAAGAACGTGATGTCCGCTGGCTTGCCGCCGTCCTTGCCGGGCACCTGGAGCTGCGCCTTGCGCATCGGCGAGGTGGGCTCGATGGATTTCCACCCGGCGGGCCGCGTGAAGGCGAATGCGCCGACGGTAAACTTTGCGGAGTCATCCGCGATCACGGCGGCGGTGCAGAGGGCGAGGAGAAATGTGACGAGAGATTTCATGGGCCGCGTGCAATAGCCGCACTCGGATGCCGGGGCAAGGGCGGACTGGCGTGGACTCACGGGGAAAAAACATGAATTCATAAATCGGTGATTGATCGGCAGGGCGGAATCGCTGACATGGGTGGCCCCGGCTGCGCGAAGAACGTCAGCGAACCCCGCACAAACTTTCCGAGAACCATCCCCTACTTGTGGCTGCAAACGACGACTACATCATTGAGATCCTGATCGAGAATTCGCTGGTGACGAAGGGTCAGGTGGAGGTGGCGCGCGAGGGGGTGAAGCCGGGGAAGTCGCTGATGCAGGTGCTGATGGATCAGGGGCTGGTCACGCAGGAGGATGTGTCGCGTGCAGTGGCGTCAAATGCGGCGATGGATTTCGTGAGCCTCGACGGGATCATCGTGTCGGGGGACGTGCTGTCGCTGCTCACCGCGGAGGTGGCGCGGCGATATCGTGCGGTGCCGGTGGCGCTGACGGAACTCGGTGGCGTGGTGGTGGCGGTGGATGACCCGCTGAATTTCAACACGCTGGACGGGGTTCAGGCGGTGCTCGGGCGCGAGGTGGAATTCCTCTGCACGACGCCGGACTCGATGAAGGCGGCGCTGATGAAATATTACGGCACGGCGGAGGATGCCGTGGCCTCGATGGAGAATATGGCCGGCAGCATCCAGATCGGCGGGCAGTCGGTGGATGTGGAGGGCGTGTCGGGCGAGGTCGGCGATGCGCCGATCATTAAGCTGGTCACGATGATGCTGCTGGAGGCTTACAATTCGCGGACTTCGGACATCCACGTGGAGCCGCTGGAAAAACGGCTGCGCATCCGCTTCCGCATTGATGGTGTGCTGCACGAGATGCAGAACCCGCCGAAAAAATTGCAGGCGGCGATCGTGTCGCGGCTGAAGATCATGACGGGCACGATGTCCATCGCGGAGAAGCGGCTCCCGCAGGACGGACGCATCCAGGTGAAGATGGGAAAGAAGTCGATTGACTTGCGCGTCTCGACGATCCCGACGGCGCACGGCGAGTCGGTGGTCATGCGTATTCTCGACAAGTCATCGCTTTCGCTCGGTCTGCCGCAGCTTGGATTTTTGAGTGACGACCAGGAAATTTTCGAGCGCCTGCTGCGTCTGCCGGATGGACTTCTGCTCGTCACCGGCCCCACGGGCTCGGGCAAGACGACGACGTTGTATGCTTGTCTGAATTACATCAACAAGCCGGACAAGAAGCTCATCACCGTCGAGGATCCGGTGGAGTATCAGATGAGCGGCATCAACCAGGTGCAGGTGAATGCGGAGGTCGGCATGACCTTTCCCGCGGCGCTCCGCGCGATGCTGCGACAGGCGCCGAACATCATCATGATCGGTGAGATCCGCGATCCGGAGACGGGGAATATCGCGATCAATGCGGCGCTCACGGGCCATCTCGTTTTTTCGACGCTGCACACGAATGACGCGCCGAGCGCCATCGCGCGTCTCGTGGATATCGGCGTGCAGCCGTTCCTCGTGTCCTCCGCGGTGCGCGCGATGATCGCGCAGCGGCTCGTTCGGAAAATCTGCCCGAACTGCAAGGCGCCCGTGGAGCTGACGGAGGCGGAAGTCAACTCGCTCGGCATTGACCCGACGCAGCTTGCGACGGCGACGGTGATGGCCGGCGTCGGCTGCGAAAAATGCAAGGGCGTCGGTGCGAAGGGACGCATGGGCATCTTCGAAATCTTCGAGGTGGACGACGACGTGCGCCACATGGTGAACACGCGTGCGACGACCGTGGATCTGCGCAAGCGCGCGCGCGAAATGGGCATGCGCACGCTGCGTGAGGATGGGATCCGCAAGGTGCTCTCGGGGATGACGACGGCCGAGGAGGTCATCAGCGCGACGATGTCCGACAACGCATAAAAGGAGCGACCATGGGCATCTTCCGATTTGGAAAAAATCCCACCGGGGAAACATCTGCATCCGTGCCGCCTCCAGTGCCGGAGCCGGCTGCCCCCGCGATTTCCGCGGGAGGGCGCGGCGCGTTTGCACCCATCGAGGACATCCTGCGCCTCACGGTGGATTCCGGGGCGTCGGACTTGCACCTCACCGTCGGCACGCCCCCGGTGCTGCGCATCCACGGCAAGCTCGTGCGACTCGAGACGCGCGCACTTTTTGCCGAGGACACGGACAATATCGCGACGGAACTTGCGAGCGGGGAGCAGATCCACAAGCTGAGGACGGAGGGCAGCGTGGACTTCGCGATCACGAGTGCGGGGCGGAATCGTTTTCGCATCAGCCTCTACCGGCAGAAGCGCACGACGGCGATCGCGTTGCGCCTGCTGCCGCGGGAGATGCTCTCGTGCGCCGACATCGGACTGCCGCCGATCGCGAGCGAACTCATCCGCCTTCCGCGCGGGCTGGTGCTCGTGACGGGGCCGACGGGCTCGGGCAAGACGACTTCGCTCGCGGCGATGCTGAACGACATCAACCTGCACCTCGGGCATCACATCGTGACGATAGAGGACCCAATCGAATACATCCACGAGCATCAGCAGGGCATGGTGAACCAGCGCGAGGTCGGCACGGATGTGTCGTCGTTTGCGGAAGGATTGCGCCGCGCGCTGCGGCAGGATCCGGATGTGATTCTCGTCGGCGAAATGCGCGACCTTGAGACGATGGAAACCGCGATCCGTGCGGCGGAGACGGGGCATCTCGTCTTTTCCACGCTGCACACGACGGGCGCGGGCAAGACGGTGGATCGCATCGTGGACTCGTTTCCCGCGCACCAGCAGGAGCAGATCCGCGTGCAGCTCTCCACGAATCTCAAGGCGGTGATTTCGCAACTCCTCATCCCACGGATCGATCGGCCGGGGCGCATCGCGGTCTTCGAGGTGCTGACGAATACGCCGTCCGTCGCCGCGCTGATCCGGGACAACAAGACCTTCCGACTCGCGACGGAGATCCAGACCGGCGCGAAGTACGGCATGAACACGATCGAGCAGTCGCTCGTGGACCTCTACCTCGGCGGCGTGATCGCGCGGGAGGAGATTTTTGCAAAGGCACAGGATCCGGAGCTGGTCGCGCAGCTCCTCGCCGGACGTGAGACGCGACGCTGACCGCCAATTTTTTCACCCATGAACGCAAGACAGACACTGAACATTTTCGTCGAACAGGGACTCGTGGATCCGACCGTGGTGGACGATGTCCTGCAGGAGGTCGCCGCCACGGGGAAGACCCTGTGCGACGTGCTCGTGGACTACCAGGCGGTGACCGAGGACGGCTACTACCAGAGCATCGCCAATGCGATCGGCGCGGAGTTTGTGAACCTGAAGGATTTCGTTCCGCCGGTCGGGCTGCTGAAGCTGCTTCCTGCCGGGCTTGCGCAGCTTCACCGCGCGTTTCCGCTGGGCTTTGAGGACAATATTTTGCAGGTCGCGCTGATCGATCCGCTGAATCCGCAGACGGTGGAGGATCTGCGTTTTGCGATCGGCAAGGACATCCATCCCGTCGTCGCACCGATCTACCAGATCGAGGACCTGATCAAGAAGCACTACGGGTCGGATGCGGCGAGCCTCGACTCGATTCTCGCGGAACTCGGGGGCGGCATCCAGTTCGGCGGCGAGGGCGGGAACATGGACATCAAGGAGATCGAGAACGAGGCGAATGCCGCGCCGATCATCCGCTACCTGGATCTCGTGCTCGCGCAAGCGATCCACGATCGTGCGAGCGACATCCACTTCGAGCCGTTTGAGACGGAGTTCAAGATTCGCTACCGCGTGGACGGTGCACTTTACGAGATGTCGCCGCCGCCGCGGCATCTCGCGAACCCGGTGATCTCGCGAGTGAAAGTGATGTCGGGCCTGAACATCGCCGAGCGGCGTGTGCCGCAGGACGGGCGCATCCAGACGATGATTGCGGGCCGGCAGGTGGATCTCCGCGTGAGCACGCTGCCGACGCAATTTGGCGAGTCCGTCGTGTTGCGCGTGCTGGATCGCAGCACGGTGAAGCTCGACCTGGAGGCGCTGGGGATGCCGGATGGCATCTACAATTACCTCCTGAACACGATCCAGAAACCGAACGGCATCTTCATCGTCACGGGGCCGACGGGTTCGGGAAAGACGACGACGCTCTATGCGTGCCTCAACAAGATCAACACCGTGGACTCGAAGGTGCTCACCGCGGAGGATCCGGTGGAATACGAGATCGAAGGCATCATCCAGGTGCCGATTCAGGAGGCCATCGGGCTGAACTTCGCGCGCGTGCTTCGCGCATTTCTGCGTCAGGATCCGGATCGCATCATGGTCGGCGAGACGCGCGATGTGGAGACGGCGCAGATCGCGATCCAGGCGTCGCTCACCGGGCATCTCGTCTTCACCACGCTGCACACGAATGACGCGCCCGGCGCGGTCACGCGTCTCATTGACATGGGCGTGGAGCCCTTCCTCATCTCCGCGTCGCTCGAGGCCGTGCTCGGCCAGCGCCTCATCCGCCGCGTGTGCGCCGTGTGCCGGAAGCCGTACGAGCCGAGCGAAAGCGTGCTCGCGCAGCTCGGCCTTACGCCGCAGGAAATCGGCGACAAGAGCTTCTACTACGGCGCTGGCTGCGACATGTGTAACAACACCGGCTACAAGGGCCGCAAGGGCATCTACGAGCTGCTCGACATCACCGATCCGCTGCGCCAGCTCATCAATGAGCGCGCGCCCTCCGTCGTGATGAAGCAGAAGGCCATCGAACTCGGCATGGACACGCTGCGGCAGGACGGCCTCCGGTCAATCTACCTCGGCGAGACGACGATCGAGGAAGTGATGAAATACACGTAAACACTTTTTCAGGTGCCATCGGGATTGCGATGGACAACAATTTCACCCGCCCCTAAAAAAACAGCCGCAGAGCCCCCCGAATTTTTTATGCCGAAATTTGAATACACCGCCCTTGATGCCCGGGGCGCAGAGTCCACAGGAGTCGTCGAGGCTGCCTCGCAGAACGATGTCGTCGCGCAACTGAGGCAGCAGGGATTTTTCCCCACGAGCGTCGCGCCGGAGGGGCAGGGAAAAAAGCCCGCCAAGACGGGAAAAGCCGTCGCGAAGAAAGCCGATGCGGCCGTGTCCGGCGGGAAAAAGGGCAAGTCGTTCTTCCAGAAAAAGACCGTGCCGACGAAGGTGCTGATGATCTTCACGCGCCAGCTTGCGACGCTGATTGATGCCGGCCTGCCGCTGCTCAAGGGCCTCACCGTGCTGGCCAAGCAGGAAAAAAACTTGGTGCTCCGGGATTCCATCGTGCAGATTGCCGATTCGGTGCAGGGTGGCAGCACCTTCTCCGAGGCGATGGGACAGCATCCGCGCATCTTCCAGAAGCTCTACGTGAGCATGGTGAAAGCCGGCGAGATCGGCGGCGTCCTCGAGCTTGTGCTCACGCGTCTTGCAGAATTTCAGGAGAAGGCGCAGAAGCTGAAGAACAAGATCAAGAGCGCCATGACCTATCCGCTCGTGGTGCTCACCATCGCGCTGCTCATCCTCGTGTTCCTCCTCACGACGATCGTGCCGAAGTTCGCGAAGATCTTTCAGGACATGCTCGGCGAAAGCGAGAAGCTGCCGGAGCTCACGTTGTGGGTCATGGCCGCGAGCGGTTTCCTGATGAACATGTTCGTCCCGCCGACGCTGTGGTTCACACTGATCGCAATTTTTGGCATCGGCAGCGGGTGGTGGGCGCTGAACAACACCGTGAAGGGCATTGACTTCATGGATCGCATGAAGCTGAAGCTCCCCATCTTCGGCGACATCGCGCGCAAGGGCGCCATCGCACGATTCACCCGCACGCTGGGCACCCTCGTCACGAGCGGCGTGCCCATCCTGCAGGCGCTGAACATCACGAAGGAAACCGCCGGCAATGTCGTGCTCGCCAACGCCATCACGAAAGTCCACGACGCGGTGAAGGAAGGCGAAAGCATCGTCTCCCCGCTGGAGGCCAGCGGCGTCTTCCCGCCGATGGTGATCAGCATGGTGGATGTCGGCGAGGAGACCGGCCAGCTCCCCGAGATGCTGCTGAAGGTCGCCGAGGTGTACGACGACGAAGTGGACAACGCCGTCGAGAGCCTCACGTCGCTGCTGGAGCCGATCATGATCGTCATCCTCGCATTCATCGTCGGCACCATCGTCATCGCGCTCTTCCTCCCACTGATCAAAATCATCGAGAAGATGCAGACGACGTAATAACGGAGAATCCATTGGCAGCCGAATGCGAACCGGATATTTTTCCGCAATGAGAAAGCCCTCCGTCTCCGCCTTCACCCTGATCGAAATGCTCACGGTGCTCGCGATCATCGTGATCCTCACCAGCATGGTCATCTCCGTCGGCGTGTATGTGCAGAAGCGGAGTGCGCTCGCGCGTTCATCGGGGGAGATCAAGATGCTCGAAGCCGCCTGCGAAAGCTACAAGTCGGACACCGGCAGCTATCCGCGCGATACCGTGAAGACGGATAACATCAATCCCAAGGTGGACTTGATCCCGACGGCAGCGAAATACGCCGAATCCTCGCTCTTTCTCTACCAGGAGTTGACGGGTGACAAGTCCACGACCGGCGACAACGATCTTAAGGGGAAGCCGGGGAGCGGTCCGCCGAATGGCATCCCGGACTTCGGCGAACCGCGCTACCTGAAGGAATTTGGACCGCGGATTCTCAATGCGGTGAAGGACAAGGTCACGAAGAAAATCAGCACGGTGAACTTTTTTCAGGATCCGTTTGGATTTTCCTACGCCTACTCGACCGGCGCGGCGAAGGACGAGCAGACCTACCAGACTGCGATCCTGACTGATCCCAGCAAGATTTCCTCGCTCAAGCGTCCGACCGGCGCCGCGCTCCACGGCTTCACCCCCGGCAGCTTCGACCTCTGGTCCACCGGCGGCAGCAATCCCACGGGAAAAGTGACCCCGGAACTCGAGTGGGCGAAGTGGGTGAAGAGCTGGTAGCGCAGGCGTAATGCGGACACTCCGGTCCGCCGCCATGAGTTTCGCGCGGCGTGACGAATGGCATCCTCTCCGCCGTCCTCTCGGCAAATCCCCATGACGCTCTCCGCCCGCTATCGCCTCGCGATGGCCCTCATCCTTCTCACCCTCCTGCTCCTCGTGCCGGGACTCATGCAGAATGCGCTCACCATCCGCGGCGTGCTCGATGTCGGGAGCATTGGCGCGACCGTGGATCGGATTGCCGGGTCACAAATTCCGCCTGCGTGGCTTGCCACCATCCGCAAGTCGCTGAATCAGGACACCATCGCGAAATTCAGCGACGCCGAACTGAGCGAATTCATCGGCCGGCTCGCGGGCGGCATCGTCCGCGGCAAGCTCGAAGGCGCGCGCACACAGCTCGCCGCCATGACCGTGTATGAGCAAAAGCAAACCATCCTCGTCACCATCCGCTACCTTTTCCAGAACGGCGGCTACTGGGCCGGCACGCTGCTGCTGCTCTTCAGCGTGTGCGTTCCGTTCGGAAAAGTGGCGCTCTTTTTCCACGCCATCCACGCGCGCCCGGAGCGGAGGGAAAAGGTGCTGGGCTTTATCAACTTCATCGGCAAATGGAGCATGGCGGATGTCTTCGTCGTCGCCATCTACACCGCGTATCTCGGTGCGAAAAATAGCGTCGGCATCGGCCAGCCCGTCCACTTCGAGACGGAATACGGCCCCGGCTTCTATTGGTTCTCCGCCTACTGCCTGGTTTCTCTCGCCGCGCAGCAGGCCGCCGTGGCCCTCATGCGCCGGCGGGGCAGAGAGGCTTTTGTGAATCCCACAGTTCGCTGATGTTCCAGCCAGGCCGTTGCGTTGTGTTTACGCGAACGCAGGGGTCGCTGCCATGCAATCTGGGGCTTTGCCTCGGGGCGGCGGCGCTTCACTTTTTCGTCAGGCGATCCTGCAGGGGATCTCGGCGTCCTCGCAGATGGAATAGACGGCGCACAGGCGGTGGTAGCCGTCAGCGACGATGACGCCGCCGTTTGCCGGGTCGCGCACCAGCAGGAGCGGGGAGACTTTTTTGTTTGCGAGGATTTTCTTCCCGTCACTCTCGACGTGTGAATTGCTCACGCCCAGCAGCGAGAGGCGCGATGCGCGGAAGATGTCCTTGGCCTTGAACACGGCGGGCTTCGCCTTTTCCAGCCGCCGGACGATACTGCCCGCAGTCTTCCGGTCGTAGATTAGGCAGAGGTAGGAGAACGCGGCGGGGTAGTCGTGCTTTTCGGGTTTGGCGAGCCAGCGGATTTTCGTTGGTTTGGTCATGGAGGCGGGGAGTGTGGCCCAATCGTTCATCGGCATCGTGCCTCGGCAAGAGAAATGGCGCGCAGGCATTTCACCTGCGCGCCTTTGTGGTCTTTGACTTCGGTTGCTGTTGCTTAGATGTCGAACTGGTTCACGGGCGCCGTCCAGTCGCTGGAGTCGGCGGTGCCGATTGCTTTCATGGCGTGAGGCTGCTGTGCGGCAAGGTCACTCCGCGTGATAGCCGCGCCACAGCCACACCAGCGTGTCGGCCAGCGTCTGCTCGAACACGCGCCGGTCGCAGTGTCCCGTGGCCTTGCTGAAGACGAAGCGGTGATGGTAGCCCTTTGCCTTCAACGCCGCTGCGGTGCGCTGGCCGGCCATCGGCCAGTTATGATGCGTTTCCTCCGCATCATTGGGCCGGATGTCTTTCTCCGATACATGCGTGAAAATGCGCAGCGGCTTAGGTTCGCTGTTGGCGATTAGTTTCATCCCCGAGTGGTATTCCCACGCGCCGAGGGGATACTTCGCCTCTTCGGGCGCATCATCGTCCTGCTGGTCCACAAAAGTGCCCGAATAGGCAATCACGCGCCGAAACCAGTCGGGCCGGAACCATCCCATCGTCAGCGCCGCTGCGCCGCCAGAACTGCACCCGATCACACCGCGGCCCCAGGGATTTTCGGTTAGGGCAAAGTGCGGATAGGCCGCCTTGATGTCCGCATTGCGCAGCACTGCCGGCAGGACTTCATCGTGGACAAATCGGGCAAGGCGGTCGGACATCGTATCATACTCCAGCCCGCGCTCGCTCTTCTTGCCATCATTGCCGCCATTCTCGACGGCGATGGCGACGAAAGTGGGCAGGGCGCGCTTTGGATCCTTGGAAATAGTCAGGTTATCCAGCGCATTGCGGACGAGACTTAGTTGGCCGGGGCCATCATGGATGATCAGAAGGGGAGCCTTGGTTCCATCTTTGTAAGAGGCCGGAATATAGACGGTGATTTTGCGTTCCTTGCGCACGGGCTTCTTGGCGGGATCGAGGGTCTTGTCATTGCCGGGGAAAACCTTGCTGTCCGCCAGCGCCATCGAAAAGGTGAAGGACTTGCCCTTTGGGTTGCCTTTGTCTGTCAGGTCGGGATCGATCTTATACTCCGGCCCGATGGTGAAGCTGCCATCGCCATCCGCGCCGGGATTTTCCGCATACGGGCCGGCAGCATTTGCTGCGATTGCAAACAGGCCGAGGATGCCGGCGGACAATAGCTGTGAAAGTGTCTTAGTGTGAGAACGGATGCGTGACATGGATTGCGGAATGGAGGGTTTCATTTGAGGTGGGAAGGGTGTCGAAACAAGGGTGAGCCAACGGTTGGCCCGTGGAGTGAATATTCAGGCAGCGGTGGTTGCCCAAAGCAAGCCGGCACTCATTCGTGCGCGGCGCGTGGCTGTCTCCCCGTTCAGCGCGGATAACGCAAATCTTGAAATGGCCCGTCGAACGGCAAACCCTCAGCTTTGACCAATCCCCCGGTTTTCCTGTCATCGTCACCCGTCATTATTTTCCCAATGAACATCGCCAAACTGCTCCCCATCGTCGCCATCCTATTTGCCGGAAATGTCTTTGCGGAGACCGCGGCCTCCACCGCGCCGGGTGTGGGCAGGAAGGCGCTCGCCTTCACCGAGAAGAGCACGAAGGGCCAGGAAATCGCCGTGCCGGATGGCTTCAAGGGAAAGCTCGTCATGCTCGATTTCTGGGCGACGTGGTGCGGGCCGTGCCGCGGGGAGCTGCCGAATCTCGTGAAGGTTTACGAGGAGTTTCACGCGAAGGGCTTCGAGATCATCGGCATCAGCCTCGACAACGAAAAGACGCTGCCGAAGCTCGCGCAGTTCGCGGAGGAAAATCACATGCCGTGGCCGCAGATCGCCGACGGTCAGTTTTGGAAGGCGGCGCTCGCGCAGAAATATGGCGTCCATTCCATCCCCGCCGCGTGGCTCATTGACGGCGTCACCGGGCTCGTCGTCGCGGAGAAAAATGAACTCCGCGGAGCTGCACTGCGCGACACGGTTGAGCGTTCGCTGAAGAATCTCGGCAAGCCGCCGGTCGTCGCCGCAAAGGCCGAGACTCCGGCACCGGTTGCGCCGCCGCGCCCGGCCGATCCCGCGATTTCCAAGGCGGAGCAGCTTGTGAAAGAGGGAAAGCTCACCGGTGCGGACGACTTCACCGCGCAGATGAAATCGCCGAACCGCGAGAAGATTGACCTCGTGCCCGTCTCTACTCGCCCGCTGCGCGGAAACGAAATCGCGGAGCGTGCGCGCACCGCCCATGTCCGCATCGGCTGGTTCTTCCGCTGCACGCGCTGCAATAACTGGCACCTCAACGCCGCCGGCGGCTACGCCATCGCGAAGGACACCGTGGCCACCGCGTTTCATGTGCTGGAGCAGCCGGCAAACATGCGGAAGGGCGAAGGCTATCCTATCGCCATCCGCGGTGACAGCGAGGTGCTCGCCGTGACGACGGTGCTCGGCGCCGACAAGGAAATGGACGCCGCCATCGTCCGTGTGCGCGCGACCGATCTCACGCCGCTCGCGCTCGCCGCCGAGCCGCAGATCGGCGAAGCGGCCTATTGCCTGAGCGACCCGAACAACACGCGCGGCTATTTCAGCAACGGCATCATCAACCGTTTCTTTTCGGTGAACGCGTCCGCGCAATCGGACCCGCGTTTCCAGCGCCTGAATGTGAGCACCGATTGGGCGCCGGGCAGCAGCGGCTCCGCCGTCCTCGACGAATGCGGCAACGTCATCGGCCACGTCGCGCGCATCCAGTCCATCTCGAAAACCGCGCAGAATCCGCCTGCACCCACAGGCGCGCAGCCGCGCCCGGCGGAGGCGAACCCGACCTACATGAATCTCCACGAGGCCATCCCCGCGAAGAGCGTGCTCACGCTCATCGGCGGTGCGGCAAAGCAGGCGAGGTGAGCGAGGCGCGGCCTGCGGTGATGTTTTCCATCCGAGGCGTGAGCCAGAGTCGGTGCAGGCGGCGCGGCGCACCCAGCAGTCCCACGCTTCACCGTGCAGCGATGGGCGACGGCATCGATGATGGCCTCCTTCGCGTCGTCTTCGGGTGACGCGATTGC
>JANXZI010000698.1 GCA_025355595.1 Spartobacteria bacterium | reverse complement strand
CTCTCGCTGCTGCTCACCGGCGCGCTCCTCGCGGATGCCGTCGTGTCCCTGCGCGACGACCGCCGCCCGCTCATCACCGTCGCGGGCTGCCTCGTGCGCGCCGCGCTGCTGCCGCCCCTTTTTCTCGTTGCGGCAAAATGGCTGCCGGTCTCCCTCGATCTGAAGCGCGTGCTCGCCGTGCAGGCTGCCATGCCCTGCGCGATGGTGCCCGTGATGCTCTCGCGCCATTTCCGCGGCGACACTGGCATCGCCGTGCAGATCGTCCTCGCGAGCACCGCGCTCGGCCTGCTCACGATCCCCCTCTGGCTGCGCATCGGCTTCGCGTGGCTCGGGCTGTAAAAAGCACGCGGGATTTGCAACGTCAGCACGCACCCTCACGGACGATCTGCGCACCGTCACGAGGCTACTTTTTTTCGACCACCCAGATATTGCGGAAGACCACCGGGTTGCCGTGATTCTGGAGCTGGAACGGCCCCGGCCCCGGCCCGTCCTTGCGACCAGATGAAGTCGTCGAGCCGTTCACCGCCGCGTGATCGTGAATGAGCACGCCGTTGTGCTTCACCGTCACGATCGCGTCCTTCGTTTTCTTCCCGTCCGCGTCCCATTTTGCGGCTTCAAATTCGATGTCGTACGTCTGCCAGCTCAGCGGTGGATAGCACATGTTCAAGAGCGGCTTGTGCTTCGTGTAGATGCCGCCGCACTCGTTGTTCTCGCCCTTGAGGCCAAAGGAATCCAGCACCTGCACCTCGTAGCGATCCTGGAGATACACGCCGCTGTTCGCGCGCCCCTGCCCGCGCGCGGCGGGCTTGAACGGCGTGCGAAATTCAATGTGTGCCGTGAAGTCGCCGAACTCCTGCTTGCTCACCGTGCCGCACGCGAGATTCCCGTCCGCGTCCATCTTGCCGTTCTTCCACGCATCCGCATTTTTGCCGTCAAAAAGCACGGTCGCTCCAGTGGGCGGCTTCGCTCCGAGTGTGGCAGATTTTCGCTCGACCTTCTTCAGCGTGCGCTTTTCTCCGTCCTTGCCTGCGCCCTTCATCTCGCCGTCGGCGATCGTCGCCTCCCAAACTTCGTTCTTGAAATGCGCCGCGCCGCCTTCGAGAGCGCCCTCGATTTCCTGGTTCTTCTTCGCATCCGGCGTCTTGCCCGGCAGCCCACTGTCCCAGCCCACGAGCCGGAATTTTCCGCCGCCGAGCGCGATCACCTGCGCGCCGCAATTTTCACCCGAGTATTCGCCCTGGATCTGGAAGTCCACGCCAGCCGCCGCGGGATCGGTGAAGGTGTCATCGGCTGCAAAGCCGGTCGCTGCAAATGCACACGTTGCGAGGGAAACTGCGAGGAGTCGGGGAATCATGGCGCGCAGTCTTCCCGGCAGCGCGTGGCAGTCAAACAGGAATGGACGGGATCAACTTCCAACGCTCAACGCCCAACTTCCAAAGCAAGCACCGCTTCGCGTTCCGATTCTGCCCCTGAGCGTTGGGCGTTGGACGTTGGACGTTGGACGTTGATCGAACATCTGCACCCGCGCGCCTTGCCGCGGATTCCCAGTCCCCGCCAGACAACCGCTTGAGATTTTCTCCTTCCAAAGCTACATGAATTTCCTGTGTCCAAAGACACGCGCCCCACGCTGTTCAATCTGCAACCACCCGCACCCGCCCCATGAAGCTCGCCGCATCCTCATTTTTCCTCGCGACCGCATCGTTCGCCAGCGCAGCCATCACGCCGGGCATTCCAGTCGCAGTGCCTCTCGGTGGGGACAAACCGGACGCCGCTGGCGTGGAGTTTTTCGAGAAATTCATTCGCCCCGTGCTCGCGCAGAAATGCTACGACTGCCACTCCAAGCAGGCCGGCAAGCAGAAGGGCGGCCTCTCGCTCGACACGCGAGAAACCATGCGGATGGGCGGCGAGTCCGGCCATGCCGTCGTGCCCGGCGATCCGACGGAAAGCCTGCTGATGAAGGCCATCCGGTACGAGGATTCCGACATGGAGATGCCGCCAAAAAAAGAGGGCGGAAAATTGCCGGACGACGTGATCGCGAAATTCGAGCAGTGGATCAAAATGGGCGCGCCCGATCCCCGCAATGGCGAGTCCCTCTCGATGAAGCCCATCGCAAAACGCGAGTGGGATCCGGTGAAGGCGAAGGAATTCTGGGCGTTCCAGCTTCCGAAGACGCACGCCGCGCCCGAGGTGCAGGACAAGGCGTGGGCGCGTACGGATGTGGATCGTTTCATCCTCGCCGCGCAGGAGGCTGCGAAAATCAAGCCCGTCGCCGACGCCGATCGCACGACGCTGATCCGCCGCGTGTACTTTGATCTCATCGGCCTGCCGCCACGCCCGGACGAGGTGGATGCCTTCGTGAAAGACAAGTCGCCGAATGCCTTTGAGAAGATCGTGGACCGGCTGCTCGCATCGCCGCAATTCGGCGAGCGCTGGGGACGGCACTGGCTCGATGTCGCGCGCTACGCCGAGAGCACGGGCAAGGAGCGCAATTTTACTTTTCCCGCCGCGTGGAAATACCGCGACTACGTGATCGCTGCGTTCAATGCGGACAAGCCGTACAATGAATTCGTGCGCGAACAGATTGCCGGCGATCTGCTGCCGCACGTGGACAACGCCGAACGCAACCGGCATCTCATCGCCACGGGATTCCTCGCGCTCGGGCCAAAGGGGCTGAACGAAAGAAACAAGGAGCAGTTCCGCATGGATCTCGTAGATGAGCAGATTGACGTGACCACGCGCGCCGTCACCGGCGTGACCGTCGCGTGCGCGCGCTGCCACGATCACAAGTTCGATCCCATCGCCCAGCGCGACTACTACGCGATGGCGGGCATCTTCAAGAGCACCGAGACCTACTTCGGCACCGCCGCCGCGGGAGGAAAAAATCGCAACGGCACGCTGCTCCTCACGCTTTCGGGCGGCAGCACGAAGACCCCGGCGGAATCCGCTCCAGCCGAGCCTGCCAAGGATCTCGTCCCGGCACCCGTGCAAGCAGCACCGCTCACCGTCAACAACACCGCCAACAACACCGCCAACAACACCGCGCGCCTCGAACAGCTCGCCGGAAAGAATCCGCAGATCGCCGCGCGCCTTGCCCAGATGACGCCGCAGCAGAAAGAGCAGGCGCTCGCCCGTCTCCAGCAGCGCTTCGGCGGGACCCTCACGGAATCCACGACGGCAGTCGGGACGCCCGCCTCGAAAAAAGCCGCCGCATTTGCGGCGCAGGCTGGGAAGAAAAAGAAGGGCAAAGGCTATGCGCCGGCGGTGAAGCAGGAAGGCGAACTCTGCATGGGCGTGATGGAAGGCAAGCGCACCGACGCGCGCGTGCTCACCCGCGGCGAGATCGATCAGCCGACCGAGACGGTGCCGCGCGGCCTCGTGCCCGTGCTCACGAATGGTGACGCGCCGAAAATTTCCGACAGCGAGAGCGGCCGCATGCAACTCGCCGACTGGCTCGTCGCACCGACAAATCCCCTCACCGCCCGCGTCGCGGTGAACCGCATCTGGCTGCATCTCTTCGGCGCGGGCCTCGTGCGCAGCGCGGATAATTTCGGCGCGACCGGCGAGAAGCCGAGCCATCCCGAGCTGCTCGACACGCTCGCCGTGCAGTTTGAAAAGGACGGCTGGAGCATGAAGAAAATGATCCGCTCGCTCGTGCTCACGCACACCTACCAGCTCTCCAGCGCGCATGAATCGTTCGCAAATGAAACCGATCCCGACAACCGCCTCCTCTGGCACGCCACGCAGCGCCGCCTCGATGCCGAGGCCATCCGCGACGCGATGCTCGCCGCGAGCGGCCAGCTCGATGCCACGCCGCCGAACGGCTCCGTCGTCGCATCCGTCGGCGACGGCTACATCGGCAGGGGCATCCGGCCCGAGATTTTTTCCAACTACGAGGGCAAGCGCCGCAGCGTGTATCTTCCCGTCGTGCGCGACTTCGTGGCCGACGTGCTTGAGGTGTTCGACTTCGCCGAGCCGAGCCTCGTCGTCGCCTCACGCGACACGACGAACGTCCCCTCGCAGGCGCTCTTCATGATGAACAACGAGTTCGTCCGCGAGCAGGCCAACGCGATGGCGAAGCGCATCCTTGCGACGAAGCTCGATTACCCGAACCGCCTGAACTACGCCTATCATCTCGCCCTCGGCCGCCCCTCGACCGAGGCGGAGCGCAAGCGCGCCGACCAGTATCTTCTCACCGAGGCGAAGGCGCTGATCCCGCTCAAGGGCGGCGACAAGGAAAAAGCCGCACTGCTCTCGTGGGCCACCTTCTGCCAGGCGCTCTTCGCTTCCGCGGAATTCCGTTACCTCAACTAATCCATGTTCCGACAGCATGAGATGAAACGCGGAGACGCAGAGACGCAGAGAAAAAGAAATGCCATCTGCGCACACGGCTTTTGCATCTTCCTCCGCGTCTCTGCGCCTCCGCGTTTCAAATCCAAAGTCCGCCACCTCAACTAACCCACCGCCATGAACAACGCACCCCACCAATGCAACAACGTGATGCCCACACCACTCTCGCGCCGTGACCTCCTCAAGACGGTCTCCGCCGGCTTCGGCTGGCTCGCGCTCCAGGGTCTCGCGGGCCACGCGAACGCCGCCGCATCGAGCGCCACGCTCGCCGTCCGCGCGCCGCACTTTTTGCCAAAGGCCAAGCGCGTCATCTTCCTCTGCATGCAGGGCGGGCCGTCGCACATGGACACCTTTGACTACAAGCCCGCACTCAAGAGCGACGACGGCAAGTCCGGCGAAAAGGGCCGCCTCTTCGCTTCGCCTTTCGACTGGTCGCAGCACGGCCAGAGCGGGCTGTGGATCTCCAGCGCGTTCCCAAATGTCGCGAGCCATGCCGACGATCTGTGCCTCCTGCGCGGCATGACCACCGACATCCCGAACCACCCCCAGGCATTCATCCAGTTGCACACCGGCAGCACGCAATTCGTGCGCCCCTCGCTCGGCGCGTGGACGCTCTACGGCCTCGGTTCGCAGAATGAAAACCTGCCCGGCTTCGTGACCATCGCGCCGCCGATCCAGTTCGGGTCGCAAAATTACGGCAGCGCATTTCTCCCCGCCGTCTATCAGGGCACGCGCATCGGCGCGCAGCGCGAGGAAGGCAGCACTGCGACCGTCACCGACATCCACAATCCCGACCTGCCCGCCGACCTCCAGCGCAAGCAGATCGATCTCGTGCAGGCGATGAACCGCGACATGCTCACGCGCGGCGCAAGCGCGGAAATCGAGGGCGTGATCCAATCGTACGAACTCGCTTTCAAGATGCAGACTGAACTGCCGCGCGTGCTCGACACGAAGGGCGAGAGCAAGGCCACGCTCGACAGCTACGGCATCGGCGGCGGCGTCACGGATTCATTCGGGAAGCAGTGCCTCATGGCGCGCAGACTTTCGGAAGCGGGCGTGCGTTTCGTCGAGGTCGGACACGGCGGATGGGATCATCACAATAACCTCAAAACACGTCTCAGCGCGAACGCAGCGCAGACCGACAAGCCGATCACCGGCCTGCTCGCCGACCTGAAACAGCGCGGCTTGCTCAAGGACACGCTCGTGATCTGGGGCGGCGAATTTGGCCGCACGCCCGGCAACGGCAAGCCCGACGGACGCGGCCATAATGCAAAAGGCTACACGATGTGGATGGCCGGCGGCGGCGTCCGCGGCGGCTTCAGCCACGGCGCGACGGACGACCACGGCGGACGCGCCGTGGAAAATGTCACGCACGTCCACGACCTCCACGCCACGGTGCTCTCGCTGCTCGGCCTCGACCACGAAAAGCTCACGTATCGCTATGCTGGCCGGCCATTCCGTCTCACGGACGTATACGGCAAGGTCGCGAAGCAGATCATCGCGTGACTGGGAGCGGCGATTTCCAAATCGCCGACGACACACGCGCGAACCGGCGTTCCTGTGGGCGGCACTCCGCGCCGCAGGGCGACTTGGAAGTCGCCCCTCCCAGCTACTTCCGCGTCTGGAAGGTCTTCGTGTGGCTGCGCGATGGCACGCTGATCGTGTAGGAATCGCCGGCGGCACTCACGCTGCACTTGATAAAGTGCGCCTCGCATTTGTCCGCGAGGTCGCCGTGATTGGCGATCAGTTCCTTTCCCGTGTTGTTGTCGCTGTCAGCGCGGACGTTTTCGTGAAGCTGATATACGGCGGTGACGGTCGGCGTGGCCTTGAGCGAATCCAGCGCGGTCTTGCTCGTGCCCTTGCGCGGGCCGTTGTTCATCACGGCGACGGTCGGTGCGA
>JANXZI010000659.1 GCA_025355595.1 Spartobacteria bacterium | reverse complement strand
TTCTCGGCAAAATGCGGATCGTTGGAAACCTTGAAGGTGCGACTCAGATGAGGCTTGAGCCCGTGCTGCCGCCAAATGCGGCCGATCGTCGAAGGACTCAGGTCGGTCGCCCGTGCCATCACCCGGCGACTTCAGTGCGTTGCCGCCTCGGGCTTCTGGCGCGTCGTGCGGCGCACCACCATCGACACGATCTCCGGAGGATAGGTCGGCTTGCGCCCACGGCCCGGCGCATCCTGTTCAAGGCCGATCCGTCCCTGATCGATGAAGCGACCGCGCCACCGGGCTGCTTTCTCCTCGGTGATGCCAAGACGAAGGCCAATCTCACGATGGGTCTGCCCGTCCGCAGCCAGCAGCACAATGCGCGCGCGCTCCGAGAGGCGGACCGACCCGATCCGGCTACGACTCACCCTCTCCAACCAGTCTTTGTCTTCCGTGTTCAATTCGACTCTCGGTGCGGTTCGCATTCGCCTATCATCCACCAATTTTCAAACGTGTCACAAATACTCCAGACTATTTGCAGCGCACTACACTAGCGACGAAAAGCCTCCAAAAGAGGGAATTCTTCAACTTCCGCTTTCCGAACGCAAACGACGCGCCGAGATTCTCGGCAAAATCGCAGCCGCACAACACGAGGTTGACGAACAAAGGCAGCAGCTCACGGAGGAATTGAATAATGCGGATGAGGAAGGCCGCGCAGAATTCCGAAGTCAGTTAGATACGCTCGAGAAACTGCAGGAGAAGATTAGAGCGTTACGTGCGAAGTTCGACGTTATGAATGCTTCGGTCTCCAGGCAGACTCCTATGCCTGTTCCAATCCCACCCAGAGGGGCTCCTGTTCCCGATCGCTCCGACACCCAAAAAAGTCCGGACCATTCTGAGCGAACACGGAGCTGGTGGAGACCGTTTCTCACCAAACTCGATAATTTCTGGGTTTGGGCGCTCTTGGTTCTGGTCCCGATGGTTTTAGGTGTCTGCGCACAAGTGGTGGTCCACCGGACTTTTACCAAATATTCAAGGATGTCCGTTTCTTCGAACTGTGAAGGAGCCCAGGCGGCAGATGCCATTCTCCGCGCCGAAGATGTCGGCGACGTCAAAATAGTCGAGATATACGGGACGCTTAGCGACCATTATGATCCAAGGCTGAAACGAATCTGTTTGTCGCGGGATGTCTTTCGGAAGTCGTCTGTTTCTGCCGTATGCATCGCCGGGCACGAAAGCAGTCATGCGCTTCAACATGCAACGGCGTACACGCCACTTAAATAGCGCACGGCGCTGGCCCGAACGTCAGAAACCGTGACTAACCTACTGCCATGGTTGATCGGTGTTGGCTTTGTCATTGGGCTCGTTGGAGCGCGGGTTCCGTTTAATGGGTTGCTAATTTTGATAATTGTGGGAGCCATCTGTTACTTGCTGCTGATTGCCTTTCACCTCGTTATGTTACCCGTAGAGTTCAACGCCTCATGGCGGGCGAAAAGCCGTCTCCAGAACACTGGTATCATCCGCACTCCGAGTGAAGTACGCGGCACCAATCGGGTGCTGAACGCGGCAGCGCTTACATACGTAATTTCATTTGTCGCGATGCTGGGAAATTTTGCTTATCTGATGACGCTCACGGGAGGGCGCTCTGAGCAGTCATAGGTTTTGTGCGGAATTGCCCATTCCTCCACTGGGTCATCGCGCTCCGGTTTCTCGTAATCGTTGGCGTTTTGGTGCCTGTTCTGTTTCACGAAAAGCAGAGAGAGGGAAATTGTGTCGGGCAGCAAATCTTGACGGGAGTTCCAGCTCGAAGCGCCCCCGTGAGCGGAAGGATGCTATACGCCTCGCAGCGGCATGAAGCGGATTTCGACGCGCCGGTGCAAGGCGGCGGCAAGGCGATTGAGCATCGCAAGGGAGTGTCCCTCGTAATCCGCATCTTCGAGCCGGCAGATCACGGAGGCGCTCGTTCCGACCAGTTTCGCCAGCTCCCGCTGGGTGAGATCCGCCTTCGTGCGCAGCTCGACAAGCTTTCTCGCCACTGCGTCGACAGCGCGCATCTTGTCCAGTTCTGCAAGCCTGTCTGGCTTTCCCTCAAAGAAATGTAACCCGGGAAGCGTATTGAATACATCCGCGGCGGCAGCGTCTAGGATTGTGAATATGAAACAATTATTTCTCGCAATCATCGGTGCCGTTTCCTTGATCGTTCCCGGTTCGGCTCCTGGAACTCCGGCGGATATGGATGGTGACTCCCGCGCCGACCTCGTGTTCCAGAACAGTGCTGGCCAGATCTATGTGTGGTATATGGACGGAGCGGGTAGCCCCATTGGGGGCGAGTACCTCTACCAAGGCGGGCTTGGAGACTGGCAGGTCGTGGGCATCTCGGACATGGACGGCGACTTTCACGCCGACCTCGTTTTCCAGAATAATGTGGGCCAGATGTATGTCTGGTATATGGACGGTGCGGGCAATGCGACATGGGGCGAGTACCTGTACCAAGGCGGGCTTGGAGACTGGCGGGTTGTGGGTGTGAAAGACATGGACGGTGACTTTCGCGCCGACCTCCTGTTCCAAAATAGTGCGGGCCAAATCTATGTCTGGTATATGGATGGTGCGGGCAGCGCGACTTGGGGCGAGTTTCTTTACCAAGGCGGGCTCGGAGACTGGCGGGTCGTGGGCGTGACAGACATGGACGGCGACTACCGCGCCGACCTTGTTTTCCAGAACAGCGCGGGCCAGATCTATGTCTGGTATATGGATGGCGCAGGCGGCGTGGTCTGGGGCGAGTACCTTTATGCAGGTGGTCTTGGAGACTGGCAGGTCGTGGGTATCTCGGACATGGATGGTGACTCCCGAGCCGACCTAGTCTTTCAAAACAGCCTGGGCCAGATCTATGTCTGGTATATGGATGGTGCAGGCAGCGTGATCTGGGGCGAGTACCTTTACGCAGGTGGCCTTGGTGACTGGACCGTTCGCTGAGCGCCTTTTTCGGAGACAGGGACGGAAAGGGATGGCCCGTTTGGCGGTGAAGCGTGAAAGCATGGGGAAAATAGGGGAAGCTCAGTGTGAATTCACCGGGTAAACGGCGTGGAGTGTGCCGACACCCACAATCACCGAGACGGCAAAGACAAGGAGCAACCCCAGCAAGAGGAGCGCGCCAACGAGTTCGAATCGCCGAGCCGAAGCGTTAACTCGTGCCACCTGACGGGCATGCCCGAGCGCGACTGCAGCCCACGCCAAAGGCAGAACACTCAGCCGAAGCCCGTAGCTGACCACGAATTTCACGTAAGGGTAACCTGCGCTCGGAAAGAACGCCTGAGAAATCCGGCCCTCATAGATTCGTACGAAGCTGCCCGTGAGAACGACGCCAAGGAAGATGATCAGCATCTGACCAATGAGCAGGAGGAAAATGGCGCGGGGTTTCACACGAGGGATACATTCTCACCCCAGCACCGCCCGCTGCGCGGCGATGAGGTCGGCGATGCCGGTGCGGGCGAGCGCGAGCATGGTGGTGAGTTCGGCGTCGGTGAAGGTGCTCTCCTCGCCGCTGCCCTGCACTTCGACGAACTGGCCGCCTTCGGTCATGACGACGTTCAGGTCCACCGCAGCGTCCCGGTCCTCCACGTAGCAGAGGTCGAGCAGCGCGACGCTGTCCACGATGCCGACGCTGGTGGCGGCGACGAGTTGCTTGATGGGATTCTGTTTGATGAGCCCGGCGGCCATGAGTTTCTGGCAGGCGAGCCCGGCTGCGACGCTCGCGCCGGTGATGCTCGCGGTGCGCGTGCCGCCGTCGGCGGCGAGGACGTCGCAATCAATCCACATCGTGCGCTGGCCGAGCTTGTCGAGGTCGAGCGCGGCGCGCAGGGAGCGGCCGATGAGTCGCTGGATTTCCGTGGAGCGGCCGTCAATCTTCCCGCGGGTGCTATCGCGCTGCTTCCGCTGCTCGGTGGAATACGGGAGCATGGAATACTCAGCGGTGACCCAGCCGCCCTTCACCTGCTGTTCCTTCATCCAGCGCGGCACGGCCTCCTCGATCATGGCCGAGCAGATGACGCGCGTATTCCCGGTGCAGACGAGGACGGAGCCGGTGGCGTTTGGCGCAAAGCCGGGCGTGAAGGTGAGCGGGCGGAGTTCGTTGGCGAGGCGGCCGTCGGTGCGTGTCATGCGGGCGACGCTATGGATGCGGCGGAGAAAGGTGAAGGGGTTTCACGCCGGGAATGTTTCTGTTGACCGGGTGATTCGCGCCCGCTCTATTTGCAGCCGTTCAGAAATCGGGCTGTGGCTCAGCTTGGTAGAGCGCCTGTCTCGGGTGCAGGAGGCCGCGGGTTCGAATCCCGCCAGCCCGACCATGAACGCGCAAAGGTGCCGCAGGTGCGGCGGCGGTTTTGTCTTGAGGTTCCCGACGCACTGCGACGTTTTTTCATCCATGCCGAAACACTGGATGGTCAAATCGGAACCCGCGTCATATTCGTGGGATCAATTCGTGAAAGATGGCCGCGCCGCGTGGACGGGCGTCCGAAATTTCCAGGCGCGAAACAATCTGCGCGCGATGAAGACAGGCGAGCTCGTCCTTTTTTACCACTCGGTGACGGGGAAGGAAGTCGTGGGCATCGCGAAGGTCGCGCGCGAGGCGTATCCCGACGCGACGGCGGATGAGCCGGCCTGGGATTGCGTGGACCTCGTGCCCGACAAGCCGCTGAAAAATCCCGTGACGCTCGAGACGATCAAGCGCACGCCGGTGCTGAGGGACATCGCGCTGCTGAAGCAATCGCGCCTCTCGGTGATGCCACTCACGCCCGCGGACTACGCGGCGATCGTGAAGCTCGGCGGCTAGCGCAAAATGCGGACGACGCTCCAAGCTTCGGCATTCATGCTCTTCGCCGCGCTGTGGGCGCTGCTGGAATGGGCGACGGCGGATGTGCTGACGCGCTGCCTCGTGCTGTGGACGCTGCTCGGCGCGGTGTGGCTCGGCGTGGAAATCTGCGCGCGCAGTTCGCCGCCGGATGCCGCTGCGAAGTGGACCGCACGCACGCTGCCTCCGCAGCAATCGCGCTTTCTCGCAGCGCGGCGCGTGTTCACATTTGCGCTCGGCACGATTTTTCTTGTGGCATTCTGGTCGTGGGGATCGCAGGTGCGCGGGCTCGTCGGCGAGCACGGGCTCATCCCCGTCGGCGAGCAGCTCGCGGCAGCGCGCGCGGCGGGAAATTCATTCTGGCAAATGCCCTCGCTGAGCTGGTTGGCGGAGGGCGACGCCATGCTGCTCGCGCAATGCTGGCTGGGCGCGCTGCTCGCCCTCGCGCTGTGCGCGGGCATTTTCCCCGGCGCGTGCGCGCTCGCGTGCTGGGCGCTCTACCTCTCGCTGATGTCCGTCGGCGAATCGTTCGCAAATTTCCAATGGGACGCGCTGCTGCTCGAGACCGCGCTGCTGGCCGCGCTGTGGCTGCCGTGGCGTGCGCGCCCTGATTGGTCGCACGAGTCGCGCGCGGAAAAAATCGGGCGCTGGCTGCTGTGGCTGCTTTTCGTGCGGATGATCCTCGAGTCCGGCATCGTGAAGCTCACGTGGGGTGACCAGACGTGGCTCGGCTACTCCGCGCTCGACTTCCATTTCGAGACGCAGCCGCTCCCGCTCTGGACGTCGTGGTATGCGCATCACGCGCCGCGCTGGATGCTGCGCGCGCAATGTTGGTTCACCTACTTCATCGAAATCGCCACGCCCTTGCTGCTCCTCGCGCCACCGCGCTGGCGTCTCATTCGACATGGTACGGTGCTGCTGCATGTGCTGCTGCAACTCGGCATCATGGCGACCGGAAACTACACGTATTTCAACTGGCTTTCCATCGCGCTCTGCGTGCCGTTTCTCGACGATGCGTTCCGCGGATTCCGCAGGCTGCAATTTTCCGTGCCGGAAAAAAAACCGCAGCACTGGTGGCCGCTCATCCCGGCGGGCGCGCTCGCGCTCGCGTCCGTGTGCCTCACGTTCGACGGCTTCGCCGGTTCATTCGCGGGCCTCGCCGGGCAGGAGGCGGAGATGCGACACGCGCGCGCGGAATTCGAGCGCACGAAAAAATTTCCGCGCACGCCGTGGCACGTGGCGCTGCGCTCGTTCAATGGCTACGGCCTCTTCCGCACGATGACACTCTCGCGTCCCGAGATCATCCTCGAAGGCAGCGACGACGGCGTGAACTGGCGCGAATACGAATTCCCACACAAGGCCGGCGACATCCACCGGCGCCCTGCACTCGTCGCGCCGTTCCAGCCGCGGCTCGACTGGCAGATGTGGTTCGCCGCGCTGGCACCGCAGCACTACGCGTATCTCCTGGAACGCCTCATGCGCCGCGCGCTCGAAGGCGAGCCCGCCGTGCTCGCGCTGCTGGAAAAAAATCCATTCCCCTCCGCGCCGCCGCGTTTCGTCCGGCTGAGTTTTTACGACTACCGTTTCACGCGCCCCGAGGATCACGCCGCGGCGTGGTGGCAGCGCGCCCTCAAGGCCTCGACCAAGCCGGTGACGCTCGAAGATTTCCGCCGCTAGCGCCGCGACGGGAGGATCCTCACCACACCCTGCCACACCGTGCGAACACCTTGAAAATCGAATAATTGTCGGTGACTTTGCGTCACAAAACCACACTCCCATGAAAGCCCGACTCCTCCTCGCAGCCATCGCCCTCGCCGCACCTGCGGCGTCGTTCGCGGATCACTACCGCCATTCGCCCGGGTACTATCGCCCGTACTCCTCGCCGTACCGTTACTCTCCATCCTACGGCTACTCATCATCGTATTATTGCCCTCCATCCTACGGCTACTATCCGTCCTACGGCTACTACGCGTCGGCACCGATCGTGAGCTTCACCTTCGGGAGCAGGCCGTCGGTTTACTCGGCCACGCGATATTATGCACCCGCCGAGTCGTCCACACTTGAAGCCAGCGTGCAGCGCGTCCTGCGGAAGCGCGGCTATTATTCGGGGCCGGTGGATGGCGACATCGGCCCGCGCAGCCGTGCGGCGATCCGCGAATACCAGGCCGAGCACGGGCTCGAAGCCAGCGGACGCATTGACGACAGGCTTCTGCGTTCGCTGGGCATCTGACGCGGCACCGGCATCCGTTTGACACCCCGGCATACCGGCGATATTCGCAGCGGGTGATTCGTTTTCTCACGGTCGTGCTCGCCACACTGGCGGTCAGTGTGCTGCTCGGCGAACCCACGCAGGTGAACCCGCCAGCCGTGGAACCGCTGGGCCCGCCCGCGCCGCAGGCACCGGTGGCCCGGCCCACGGGCCGCTCGCTCGTCGCCATCGCGCGCGACCCTCGCGCGATGGAGGGCTTCGATGAAAATGCCGCCGTCACCCGCCGCATGGTGGACGCACTCGCGCGCACCGTCACCGGGTGCTCGGACACGCGCGCGGCATGGCGCGAATTTGCCGGCACCGACACGCGCGTCGGCATCAAGGTCAGCGCGGCGGGCGGCCCGTATTTTTCCACGCGTCGCGGCGTCGTCGCGGCGGTCATCGCCGGTCTGCGCGACGCGGGCGTGCGCGAGATCATCGTGTGGGACAAAAATTCCGCCGACCTGCGCGCGGCCGGCCTCACGCCGCAGCGGCTCGGCTGCGAGGTGCGCGCGATCGATCCGCCGCACGGGTGGGATCGCGAGGCCACCTTCCAGGCACCGGCGCTGGGAAAACTGATCTGGGGCGATCTGCTCTTCAGCGAAAAGGTCCACCCGCGAATGGGCGGCGGAAGCGCGGACGACCTGCTCAGTTCAAAGAGCCACCTCGCCACGATCCTCAGCAAGGACGTGCCGCGCTTCATCAATATCGCCGCCCTCAGCGACGAGCCCGGCTGCGGTGTCGCGGGCGCGCTGCACAGCGCCGTCATCGGCAATCTCGATAACTGGCGCCGCTTCACCACGCGCGGCGAAGGTGGCGCATCCGCCATCGCCGACTGCTACGCGGATGTGAGGATAGGCGGGAAATGCGTCCTCCATATCCTCGACGCGCTCGCCTTCACCTACGCCGGCGGCCCCAGCGGGAGCCCGCAGAATTCCACCGTCCACAGCACGCTCTACGCGAGCCGCGATCCCGTCGCGCTCGATTCCCTCGGCCTCGAGCTGCTGGAAAAATGGCGCAAGCGCGCAAGCTTCGGCCCGATCGGCGCGAAAGCTGCGTGGCTCCGGGGAACCAATGCTGGCAATGCCGAGCGCGAAATGATGATTCTCTCCACCGCCCGATGAATCCCGACGACGTCACAGGTTCGCTCCTGCGCTCTGTTTCGCGCACATTTTACCTCAGCATCCGCATCCTTCCGCCCGCGCTGCGCGAGGCCATGGGCGTCGCGTACCTGCTCGCGCGCACGAGCGACACCATCGCGGATTCGGAGGGCGCGCCCATCTCAGTCCGGCTGCGGCGGCTCGAGGAATTCGCGAAGATGCTCCACGCGGGCGCATCGCAGCAGTTCATCGGCTACATCCAGCGCGACATCCAGCCCGTGCACCCGGGCGAACGCACGCTCATCGCGGAGCTGCCGCGCGTGCTCGTGCGCTTCGGCGCATTCCGGCCGTGGGAGTGGAAAGAAACGGTGGAGTTGCTCTCGAACATCGTCCGGGGCCAGTCGAATGATCTCCGCGCCTTTCCCGATCCCGAAAAAATCGCCGCACTCCCCGACGCCTACACGCTCGAGGACTACACCTACCTCGTCGCCGGCTGCGTCGGCGAATGGTGGACGCGGATCAGCTATCACCATTTCCCGCGATACTCCCGCCTCTCCGAGCAGGAACTCATGCCGCTCGCGGCGTCATTTGGAAAGGCGCTCCAGCTCGTGAACATCCTCCGCGACATGCCCGCCGATCTCCGCGCCGGGCGCTGCTACCTCCCTGCGGACGAACTGCAATCCGCCGGCGCCGATCCCACCACGCTGCTCGACGATCCCGACTCCGCGCAGCCCGTCTTCGACGCATGGATGGAAAAGGCGCGCGGCTTTCTCGACGAGGGCCGAGAGTACATCCGATCCATCCGCCCGTGGCGCGTCCGCTTCGCCTGCTACGTCCCGTGGCGGCTTGCAAAGAAGACCCTCGATCTCATGGCCGCGAAGCCGCCGCTCCTCAGCGATGAAAAGGTGAAGGTCTCGCGCGGCATGGTGTACGGCACGATGCTCCGCGGCCTCATCGCCGCATTCAGCAACGCCCCGCTGCGCTGACCAGGCGTGGGCGGGAGTCCACGTCCGCACTCTCCCGAACGCGCCTACGATCCGAACAGCAGTTCCACGAGCCGCTGCGATTTCAGCCCGAAAAAATCCATCAGCACGCGCAATTCCTCGCGCACCGGCGCGGCATCCTTCGTTGTCTGCCGCAGCGTCGCCGCGATCATCACGTTCTTCCCCGTGTGCTCGTTCGAGATGAATTCAAACACCCTCGTGTCATAGCCCACCGCCTCCAGCGCCAGCGCGCGGATGCCATCCGTGAGCAGCTCCGCCTGCCGCTCCGCGAGGATGCCGTGCCGCAGCACGCCGCGCAAAATCTCCGGCGGCGAAAATTCGCGGCGCACCTCCTTTTGGCAGCACGGCGCGGCGACGATCAGCTTCGCACCCGCGCGCACGCCCGCTGCGAGCGCATCATCCGTCGCCGTGTCGCACGCGTGCAGCGCGATCAGGACATCGAGATTTTCCGGCAGCGTGAACGCACCGATCGCGCCCTCGGAAAAACGCAGCCCCTCACATTGCAGCTCAGTCGTGATGCGATTCGTCAGCTCGATCAGATCCGCGCGCTGCTCCACGCCGGTGACCTCCGCGGTCACCCCGCGCGCTCGGAAAAACTCGTGCGTCGCAAACGTCAGGTAGCCCTTCCCTGCGCCCATGTCGCAGACGCGCACACTCTTCGCATCACGCAACGCGCAGCCGTCCACGAGGTGTCCCAGGATTTCCACGAACCGCTCCACCTGCCGCAGCTTGTCCACCATGCCGGGCCGCGCCGTGCCATCCGCGGCGGTCACGCCGAGCTTCACGAGAAACTGCGCATGGGCCATCGCTCGCATCTTTGGCCGGTCGTGCAAGGTCGCCAACGGCGTGGCGAAAGTCGGGCGCGCGGCCTTCATGC
>JANXZI010000633.1 GCA_025355595.1 Spartobacteria bacterium | reverse complement strand
TTCCGCGTCCCGCAAACGGCGATTCCGGAGTAGCTCAATGGTAGAGCACGCGACTGTTAATCGTGTGGTTGTAGGTTCGAGTCCTACCTCCGGAGCCAGTTTGCGAGAGGGTTAATCCCTGTGAAGATCCGATGTATCAGTGGGTTGCGGTCATTCTCTTGACGACGCATAGTTGCGTATAGTCACGCGTGGTGGCGTGTATTTTTGGCAGTTTTTGGCAGTAATCTGGCAGTTCATTTCCCGCAAGACAGGCCGAGAACTCCCGGCGATCAAACGGAAACGATCAAGTTGATCACTCGACTTGCGGGAATATTTCTCAGCGTCGAGAAATTTTTGCGCCTCCCGTCCCCGCCCTCCTCAGCAAAATCATCCCGCAGGCCACGCAGGACGGCATCGCGACTCCGGGTCCACATGATCCAAATTCACCAAGCGCTCGTCACACATGTCCGCAAGCCGCGCATTGGCCTGCGCCTGGAATTTTGACCACAACTCCCGATTGCGGAGAAATACCGCGCGCCGCCCTGCAGTGGCTTTTCCATGATGACGCCAATCGCTCACCCATGCGCGATTTGGAGATCGGGCAATTCCGACAGCGGTGACGGATTTGAGATCGCGGAACCGAAACGTCAGTCACTGCTGCACCGGCTCTCGATGGCTGCCACGCACCCGGTGAATCGGGAGCGCGTCGTTGTCCTCGCTGATGTGATGATTGTGCTTCGAGAATCACGGATGCTGAAGCACGGCGACTTTCCGCCACAGGACGATCACCGCAATGATCAACCCGATCGTGATGGCCGGCCAGATGACGCAAAAAATCCAGACGTTGATCGCGTTGTAGGTCGTGCCGAGTTTGCGGGCGGCCCATTCGAGGAGACGTGAAGGTTGCCGAGGATTTGCTTTCGCGCTCGCCGCACCGGGGAGGGGCAAAACGCGGACAGGCCTCCGGGAATGAGAGGTAGCGAGCCGCGAGCACTGCGAACAGAAGGGGGCTCACCAACCCCTCCCCGACCGTGTTCCATCGCGGCACCGTTTTTGAGATGCTGCTCTCAAGTTCGGTAACGATTCGGCAACCGCTGCGGTCATACGCGTCCCGATTGCATGACGGGCTGCGCGTGATTTGAAACACGAAAATCAAACCCCGTCGTCGCGGCTTCCGGCCGAGGAGTAGATTCCTAATTTGAGCGCTTTGCTCTGAAAGCAATCAGCGAGCGCCAACTAGCCGTGCGACGATAAACCACGGCCAGCGGACCTTCATTGCAGATGAGTGCGCAACGGGACGCCGCGTGGATGCACCATCCGTCAGATTTTTCGGGCGGGGCTGCCGCGCCAGGCGGTGCTCGCAGGGAGCGTCTCGCCTTTCATGAGCATCGAGAGATCGTCGAGTTTCGAGTCATCCTCCATGCGCGAATCGTAGAGCACGATGGCGATCGCGCCGACGGCGCAACGCGCGCCGACATCCACGGTCGAGATTTTCATCACGCGATCCTCGAAGAGGTGTGTCTGCAGGCCGCAGTCCGAATCGAGCGAGGCATCGTCGCCGACGCTGACGACGTCGAACTCGGTGATGTCGGTGGTGTCCGCGTGGACGCGCCTGCCGAATCTCGCGCCGAGCAGGCGCCAGCACCACGGGAGGAATGGCGTGCCGCGGAGATGGTCGAGGACGAGCGGCACGGCGAGCTGTTCATAGGTCGCGGTGACGAGTTCGCTGCGCCAGACGTAGTTGTTCCAGAGCGGTTTTTCCACAGGGCGATAGCGGCCGATGACGAGCCATTTCAGGGCGATGACGAAGGCAAATGCGAGCGCCGCCAGGGCCATGTAGAGGAAGGGGAAGCGGAGGAAGATTTCGGGCAGTCCCATGTCCACATTTTCATCCCAGTCCACGATTACGGACATAAGGGCCGAGTTGAAGAGCACGAAGCACGTCATCGGCAGCAGCACGCGCACGGCCTCGATGAGATACCGTTGCACGAGGAGTCGGCGCGAGGGGCGGAAGGTGCTGCCTTCGTCGAACTGTTGCGCGCGCTGGCGCTGCGGGAGGAAGACGGCGGGCGTGCCGAACCACGAGGAGTTCACGCGCAGCGCGTCGGCAGG
The DNA here is from genome assembly GCA_025355595.1 of Spartobacteria bacterium. Taxonomy (GTDB): domain Bacteria; phylum Verrucomicrobiota; class Verrucomicrobiia; order Chthoniobacterales; family Chthoniobacteraceae; genus SXWH01. The sequence continues at coordinate 239 of JANXZI010000633.1, read as the reverse complement.
ATCGGCGGGCGGGACGGAGAGGCAGCCGATGAGCACGTCGTCGCCGATGTCCGTGCCGGAGGGGAGCAGCGCGCTGTTGCCGACGAATGCCCGGCGTCCGGCACGCGTGCGATCGAGGACGATCTCGCCGTCGGCGATACGCGGCACGCCGAGAATGACGGCGTCGGCGATGAAGCATTCGTCGCCCAGTTCGACGAGATCGGGGCTGATGGACGAGGCGGTGGAGACTTCGGCGCGAT
>JANXZI010000626.1 GCA_025355595.1 Spartobacteria bacterium | reverse complement strand
ATGATCGACAAGATTCTTGAATTCGCGATGCGGCAGCGCGCGCTCGTGCTGCTGGCCGCGTTCGGCCTGCTCGGCGCAGGCATCTGGTCGGCGATTCATCTGCCGATTGATGCCGTGCCGGACATCACCGGCGTGCAGGTGCAGGTGAACACGGAGGTCTCTTCGCTTGCGGCGGAGGAATCTGAAAAGCTCGTGACGCAGCCCATCGAAATCGAACTCGCGGGACTGCCCGGCGTGGAGGAGATGCGCTCGCTGACGAAGTTCGGCCTCTCGCAGGTCACGCTGCAATTCGCCGACGGCACGGACATCTACCGCGCGCGGCAGCTTGTCGCGGAGCGGCTGCAGAACGCGATGGAGCGGCTGCCCGCGGGCACGTCGCCGAAGCTCGCGCCCATCAGCACCGGGCTGGGTGAAATCTATTACTACAATGTCCAGTACAAGCCGGACGCGAAGCACAAGCCGGCGACGGAACTCGAACAGCTCATCGAGCTGAGCGAGATTCAGGAATACCTCATCAAGCCGCTGCTGCGCACCGTGCCGGGCCTCGCGGATATCAACGGCACGGGCGGCTACCAAAAGCAGTTCGTCATCCTGCCAAAGCCGGAGGCGCTGGAGAACGCAGGGCTCACGTTCAGCGAGCTGGCAGACATCGTCGCGCAGAATGTGGAGAATGCGGGCGGCGGCATCATCAGCCGCGGCGGCGAGCAGCTCACCATCCGCGCGGTGAGCCGCGTGACCACGCCGGAGGAAATCGGGAACCTGCCGATCAAGTTTGGCGCGGCGGTGCGTCCGCTGCTCGTGAAGGACGTGGCCGACGTGTCGTTTGGCACCAAGTTCCGCACGGGCGCGGCGACGCTCAACGGGCACGAGACCGTCATCGGCACGACGCTGATGCTCGCAGGCGAGAACAGCCGCGAGGTGGCCGGGCGCGTGAAGGAACGCATCGCGGAAATCCAGACGAAGCTCCCCGACGGCGTGGAGATCGTCGCGCAATACGACCGCTCGCAGCTCATTGACCGCACCGTCGGCACGGTGAAGAAGAACCTCTTCGAGGGCGCGGTGCTTGTCGTCGTCGTGCTGCTCGGTCTGCTCGGCAACTGGCGCGCGGCGCTCATCGTAGCGCTGGCGATCCCGCTGTCGTTCCTTTTCGCGCTCACCGGGATGCTGAAGGGCGGCGTCTCCGGCAATCTGATGAGCCTCGGCGCGGTGGACTTCGGCCTCATCATTGATGGCGCGGTGGTCATCGTGGAAAACATCGTCCGCCAGCTCGGCGCGCGGCAGCACAAGCTCGGTCGCGTGCTCACGGCGGAGTAGCGCTCGCAGACCGTCCTCGCCGCGAGCAAGCAAGTCGGGTCGCCGATGTTCTTCGGCGTCGTCATCATCACCATCGTCTATATTCCGATCCTCGCACTCACGGGCATCGAGGGGAAAATGTTCCACCCGATGGCCATCACGATGATGCTCGCGCTCCTCGGCGCGCTGCTGCTGGCGCTCTCGCTCATGCCGGTGCTGTGCTCGTTCCTGCTGCGCGGAAAAATCCACGAAGGCGACAACTTTGCGATCCGCTGCGCGAAGAAGCTCTACGTGCCCGCGCTCCACGCGGCGCTGAAGCTGCGCTGGCTCGTGGCGCTCGGTGCGGTACTGCTGTTCGCCGGTTCGCTCTGGCTCTTTACGCACCTCGGCGCGGAGTTCGTGCCGACGCTCGACGAAGGCTCCACGACCGCGATGCTCTACAAACCCGTGGGCATGAGCATGGAGGAATCGCTGAAGACCGACATCGAAGTGGAGAATCTGCTGCTCAAGGAATTTCCCGAACTCACGCGCATCTTCTCGCGCATCGGCACGAGCGCCATCGCCTCCGACCCGATGCCCGTGAACGAAAGCGACGTGTACATTTTCTACAAGCCGCTCGACGAATGGCCGAAGACGCCGGGACGCCCGACGACTAAGGCCGAACTGAGCACGCAAATCGAAGCCGCGCTGAAAAAGGTGAATCCCGAGTATAAGATTCTTTTCGCGCAGCCGATCGAGATGCGGTTTAACGAAATGCTCGAAGGCACCAAGGCGCAGCCATAGCGCGGCGACTCCGCCGGTGACGGCGAGCGGGATGCCAGAGTAAATGATGAGCGCCTGCCGCACGCTGCCAAAGGCGAGGAAGATGAGCACAAAAATGAGCAGCAGTGCCGAGGGGACGACGACCATGA
>JANXZI010000170.1 GCA_025355595.1 Spartobacteria bacterium | reverse complement strand
CTAGAGCCTGTACGGCACTTTAGCGGAAGAGAGAATTGAGCATGAGGCTGACGAAGGCGAGCCAGTGGAAGCCTTCGAGGGAAGTCGCGAGACGTTCGTAGTCGCGGGCGAGGCGGCGGAACCGGGCGGCCCAGCCGAAGGAACGTTCGACCACCCAGCGCCGGGGCAGCAGGACAAAGCCGCGCTTGGCCTCGGCGAGTTTGACTACTTCCAACTGCATGGCGTGGGCGGACGCCTCCGCGGCGGCCTTTGGCCCGGTGTAGCCTTGGTCGACATACGCGAGCTTCACGCTCTGTCCAGTGACTTCCTGCAGGCGCTCGGCCAGGGCTCCGACTTGCGCGCGATCTGGTTCGTTGGCCGGCGTGGTTTTGAGCGCCAGCAAATGGCCCAGGGTGTCCACCGCCGCGTGGATTTTCGAACCCTTGCGGCGCTTGTCGCCGTCGTAGCCGGCACGCGCGCCGCTCTCGGGGGTGGACTGCAAGGTGCGGCTGTCGAGGATCACCGCCGTGGGCTGGCCCTCCCGCTCCGCCAGCACTCGCAGCAGCACGCGGAGGTCGTGCGCCATCGCCTCCAAGCACCCCGCCTGGTTCCAGCGCTGAGTCTGTTCATAGACCACCCGCCACGGCGAGAGATCGTGCGGCAGCAAGCGCCACGGACAGCCCGCGCGCACCATGTAGCGCAACGCATTGAACACGGCGCGCAGATCATGTTCGCGTTGCGGCGCGTCTTCTTTCATCAACGTCAGATACGGCGCGCAAAACGCCCACTCTTCATCGCTGACATCACTCGGATATGGCTCTGGCTTTTTCGGCATCCCAAGCGTATGCCGGTTCGGTATTTGATTTGTACAGCTTTATCTATCCGAAAAGTGCCGTACAGGCTCTAGCGGGGAGGGGTGTGGTGGCAAGCGCAGGAACAAGCCGCGCTCTCAGTCGCCTTGGAAACAAGGGACTGATTATTGGCTGGTGTGGCGCGGTGAAACTTCGCGCTCTTCCCAGTCTCATTTTTCAAGATGGAATCACTCCCGCTTCAGCGCGCCGATGGCGGTGGCGTAGTGGGCGAGGGCCATGAGGGGCCAGTTGTTCCGGTACATGTCATATTTCAAATAGAACACGCAGGGGAAGCCGGTGCCGGTGGTCTCGGGTTCGGGCCAGGAGCCGTCGGCGTTTTGGCGGGCGATGAGGAACGCGATGCCGCGGCGGATGCTGTCGCAGTCGAAGGCGGCGGGGCGCGAGCCGTCGGTCGCAGAGATGAGGCCCATGAGCGCCCACGCGGTCTGCGAGGGGGTGCTCGGGCCGCGGCCTTTCAATGTCGGGTCGTCGTAGCTCGTGCAGGTCTCACCCCAGCCGCCGTCTTCATTCTGGCAGCTCTCGAGCCAGTCGCGCGCGCGGACGATCCACGGCTGGCGCATGTCTTCGCCGATGCAGCGCAGGCCGCGCAGGATCTGCCACGTGCCATAGACGTAATTCACGCCCCAGCGGCCATACCACGAGCCGTCGGCGTCCTGCGTGTCCTGAATGAGCTTGATGGCGCGGCGCACGCGTTTGTCGGTGCGGGGGAATCCGATCTTGCCGAGCAGTTCGAGCACGCGGCCGGTGAGGTCGCTGCAGGTGGGATCGAGGATCGCGTTGTGGTCGGCAAAGGGCACATCCTCGAGCCAGCGGCGCGTCACATTTTTGTCGAACGCCGCCCAGCCGCCGTCCTTGCACTGGAAGCTCATGAGCCAGCGCAGCGCGCGCTGATAGACGGCGGTGCGCTCGTCGGCGGGCGGCTCGTGCTTCGCGTGCTTGCGTTCGCTGAAATGCGCGACGCCAAAATCCACGTCGGGCCGCGCGGCGCGCAGGGCCATGAGGACCATCATCGTGTCGTCGGTGTCGGGATAGTAGTCGTTGCGATATTCGAAGGCCCAGCCGCTCGCCTCGGGGTGCGGATTTTTCACGGCCCAGTCGCCGCGGATGCGGACCTCTTTCGACAGCAGCCATTTTTCCGCGCACTGGAGGGATTCATTCGTCGGCGGCACGCCGCTGTCGGCGAGCGCGATGGTGGAGATGGCAGTGTCCCACACGGGCGAGAGGCACGGCTGGATGCGGAAGTCCGCGGGGTCGTCCACAAAGAGCCCCTCGAAGTCGCGCTTGGCCTTCGCGAGCACGGGGTGGCTGTTCGAATAGCCGAGCGCCTTGAGCGCGAGGATCGAGTTCAGCATCGCGGGA
>JANXZI010000536.1 GCA_025355595.1 Spartobacteria bacterium | reverse complement strand
GCGTTCGGCGGGACCTTGTATTGCCTGAGCTGATAGCCGTCGAGGGGCTTGGCTCCGTTAAGCTCCATCGTCAGTTCCTGCCCGTCCACCTTGCAGTGAAAATGATTTGCCGTCAGCAGCTCGCAATCCGCCGGCGGCGGGGTCGCCAGGTATTGTTTCGTGCTGCTCCACACGCGCAGCGTTGGCGCGCCGCTGCCGTGCTGCTCGGCGGCAATCGCGAGCGCGGAGGTCGGGCGCATGTATCCAAAGGTCACGCCGAACGCGCGGCAGCAGTTCGCGCGGCATTCGATCTCCACATCGCCACGCATCTCGAACTTCCGCCCCGCGCGGCCGGGCGCGAGCAGCACGGCGGACGCGTCGTTGCCGTCGAGCGTGATCACGCCGTCGCGCGCATCCCACTTGCCGCTCACGATGGTCCAGCCTTCGAGATGATCGGGCACCTTCAGGCGCACCCATTCGCCTTTCGCCAGCTCCGTCTCAAATTCCGCCGCCATCCGCAGCCGCGTCAGCACCGGCGCGGCGGCGGGGCCGGCCTGCTTCGCGAGCGCGTCGAGCTTCGTATTCACGCTGTCGTAGTTCGCGGCTTCGAGCAGTCGTCGCGCGGCGGCGAGTTCCTCGGTGCCGTCCGCCTTGGCGATGGCGATCTCCGCGCGCAGGATCGGCTCGTCGAGTTGCATCCGGCGGAGCAGCGTGACGGCTTCGGGTTCGAGCCCCGTCTTCAATTCCCCGAGCATGCGCTCTGCCTGGAGCGGTTCGCCGGCGAGCCACGCGTAGATCGCGAGCCACGAGGTCCACGACGCACGCCGGTTCGCCGAGGATTTGTCGCGCAGCGTTTCGAGGCAGAGCACCACGAGCGGCTTGGCGATCTGCGGGTTCGCGTAAAATGCGCGCAGGTCGTCCCGCTTCTCGCCGACCAGCGAGACCGCGGTGCGGAAAAGTGACGGCACCAGCGTGTCGAAGCGCCGCGTCTCGAGGCACGCGCGCCCGAACGCGAGCAACTGCCCGTCTGACGCAGCCCCGAGCGTCGTCGCGAGCGAGTCCAGATAGATCCGGTACGGGCTCTCCAGATCGAACTGCGCGCTCACCGCGCGATCCAGCCACTCGCGGCGCGTCGGTTCCTTCGCGGCAGTCGCCGTGGTGTGCGTGTAGCGCACCGCCTCCGCCGCGGCCCACGGCTCCTCGGGATTGAGTTTCCAAGCGTCCGCAAATCCGCGGTACGCCTCCGAGTCGAGCTTCGAAATCTCGGGATCCTTCTGCTTGTCGCGGTTCGCATTTTTCCAGGCGAAGACCTGGTTCAGCCGCAGCCGCGCGATGAGCGTCTTGCGCGCCCACTCGGGCAGCGGGAGCGCCTCGTAGGTGTCCTTCATCCTGTCCGGCTCCTCGGGGAAAATGTGATGCCAGCGTCCCATCTCGTGATGCACGAAGAGCGATTCCTCGCCGGGCTGATAACTGCCGTCCTTCCATTCCGCCGCGATCCACTCCGCCGTTTTCGCCGGGAGTCCGTCCACGGCCTTGCCGGATTTTTCCGCGCGATCGCCCACGAGCCGCGCGATGAAATGCGCCAGCGCCCGCGAGTAACTTTTCTCCTCCGTGACAATCTTCAGCGCCTTCGCCGCCTCGGCCTGGCCTGCGCGCCACTCGCGCGTCTCCTCCATTTTGATCGCGCTGAAAAAATACAGCACCAGCGGGTCCGCGCAGCCCTTCGCGAGCACGTCCGCACCCTCCTTGGGCAAATCGCCAAGTCTGCGCGAGGCCGTGTTCAAATCGGCCCAGTACTCGACCGCATGATCCACAAATGCCGTCGCGGCGGCCGCCCACACCTCGCCCTTCAGCCGCGCCTTGAACGGCTGCACGAGCACGCGCTCCGCCCACTTCCGGTTTGCCGACTCGATGTCCTTCGCGAGCTTCGCGTTCGGCGTCTGCGGGATCGGCGGAACCTGCGGGAGCTTTTCAAATTCCTGCTGCGCGAGAAGCGGCAGGCCCGTCGCGAGCACGCAGAAAAAAATGTGAAGACACTTCATTTGAGAGGTTGGGGGGATGCTGCAGCGCGCGCGTCGGAGCGCGATCTCACTCACACCGGCAAGGCGTGCATTTCAAGACGAAAGCCTCTTGCCTAAATTCTGGAGGATGACCGAGTGACCATGCACACGGCGAGAACAGACCGGTGAAAGTCAGCGTGCCCCTGCCGTCCGCGGCTGCGAGTCAGGCGTTCGCTCTTGTCGCACGCCGCGGCGGTTGCTAGCTAGACGGCTCTCTTTTTCAGGAACCCCGAACACCATGAGCACGAACATCGAATCCACACTCGTCGAAAACCGCGTCTTCAAACCTGCGAAGGCTTTTGCGAGCAAGGCGCGCATCAAGTCCATGGCGCAGTACAAAAAGATGTGGAATGAGAGCATCAAGAACCCGGAGAAATTTTTTGCGCGCGAGGCGAAGGAACTCACGTGGCAGAAGCCTTGGAAGAAGGTGCTCGATTGGAAATGCCCGTATGCAAAGTGGTTCGTCGGCGGGCAGCTCAATGTGTCTGAGAACTGCCTCGATCGGCACCTCGACGGGCCGCGGCGCACGAAGGCGGCGATCATGTGGGAGGGCGAGCCGGGGGAGAAGCGCGTGCTCACGTATCAGCAGCTTCATCGCGAGGTGTGCCGCTTTGCGAATGTTCTCAAGCGCAACGGCGTGAAGAAAGGCCACCGTGTGCTCATCTACATGCCGATGATTCCCGAGGCCGCAATCGCGATGCTCGCCTGCACGCGCATCGGGGCGATTCACACGGTGGTGTTTGGCGGGTTCAGCGCGGAGAGCATCAAGGATCGTGCGCTCGATTGCGGCGCGACGATCATCATCACCGCCGATGGCAGCTATCGCCGCGGCGCGATCGTTCCGCTGAAGAAAAACGTGGACGACGCGCTGAAGAGTGGCGAGACGGCGGTGAAGCGCGTGATCGTGTTCCGCCGCACGGCTGCGCCCATCCACATCGAGGAAGGCCGCGACGTGTGGTGGCACCGCGAACTCGAATATGTGGACGCGAAATGCCCCGCGGTCGCGCTCGATTCCGAGACGCCGCTTTTCATCCTCTACACGAGCGGCTCGACGGGGAAGCCGAAGGGCATCCTGCACTCGACCGGCGGCTATTTGCTGCACGCGTACATGACGTGCAAATACGTTTTCGATCTGCGCGACGAGGACGTGTACTGGTGCACGGCGGATGTCGGCTGGGTCACCGGACACAGCTACATGGTCTATGGCCCGCTCGCGATGGGCGCGACTTCGCTGATGTATGAAGGCGCGCCGAACTGGCCGGAGAATGATCGTTTTTGGCGCATCATCGCGGACTATGGCGTGACCGTTTTCTACACCGCGCCGACGGCGATTCGGGCCTTTATGAAATGGGGCGACGAGTGGGTGACGAAGCACGATCTCACCTCGCTGCGCCTGCTCGGCACCGTCGGCGAAGTGATCAATCCCGAGGCGTGGATGTGGTATCACCGCACCATCGGCGGCTCGCGCTGCCCCATCGTGGACACATGGTGGCAGACGGAAACCGGCGGCCACATGATCACGCCGATCCCCGGCGCCACGCCCACGAAGCCCGGCACCGCGACGCTCCCATTTTTCGGCGTGGACGCCGCCATCGTGGACGACAGCGGCAAGGAACTCGGGCCCAATCAGGGCGGCAAACTCGTCATCCGCAAACCGTGGCCCGCGATGCTCCGCGGCATCTGGGGCGACAAGGCGCGCTACAAGCAGACGTATTGGAGCGAGTTCAAGGGCATGTATTTTGCAGGCGACGGCGCGCGCCGCGACAAGGACGGCAACTTCTGGATCGTCGGCCGCATTGACGACGTGCTGAACGTCGCCGGCCATCGCCTCGGCACTTCCGAAGTCGAGAGCGCGCTCGTCTCGCATCCGTCGGTCGCGGAGGCCGCGGTCGTCGGCAAGCCGGACGAACTGAAAGGCCAGGCCGTCGTGTGCTTCGTCACCGTGAAGACCGGCATCACCACGAGCAAAGACCTCGCCGCCGAATTGAAGAAACACGTCCGCACCGTCATCGGCCCCGTGGCCACGCCCGACGAGATCCGCTTCACCGACGCGCTCCCGAAGACGCGCTCGGGAAAAATCATGCGCCGCCTGCTCAAGCAGGTCGCAGCGGGGGAAATCATCACCGGCGACACCACGACCCTCGACGATCTCAGCGTCCTCGCGAAGCTCGCGACGGCGGAGGACTGATTGCTGACTCGTGGCGAGATTGGACGCGGATCAAATCACGCCCGACTACGGCTCTCAGGTTTGATTTGTCTGGTTGAATCACGCGGCGCGTGCGCTTTCATGCGCGCGTGCAGTTCAAGGACTACTACTCAGTGCTCGGCGTGGCGAAGACGGCCACGCAGGACGAAATCCGCAAGGCGTTCCGCAAGCTCGCGCGGACGCATCACCCCGATGTCGCGAAGGACAAGAAGACGGCGGAGGCGAAATTCAAGGAACTCAACGAGGCCAACGAGGTGCTCAGCGATCCGGAAAAACGGAAGCGCTACGACGAACTCGGCGCGGACTGGAACAGCCCGGGTCGGCACGGGCCGCCGCCGGGCGCGCAGCATGGCGGGATGGATTTTGGCGGCGGAAATGGCGGGGCGTTCAGTGATTTCTTCGAGGCGTTTTTCGGCGGTGGCGGTGGACGCAAGCGCAAGCCGGGCTTTGGCTCATTTGCCCAGCGTGGGAACGATGTGGAACTGGAGCTGCCGGTCCACATCGAGGAGGCCCTGCATGGCGGGCGCAAGGCGTTCAATCTGGATCGCGGCGGTCGCACGGAGACGGTGACGGTGAATATCCCGCGCAGCGTCCGCGCCGGGCAGAAAATCCGTCTCACCGGTCAGGGCGGCGAAGGCATCGGTGGCGGTGAGCGCGGCGACCTTTATCTGCTCGTGAAAATCGCGCCGCATGTGGACTACCGCACGGACGGTTTCGATCTGATCCGCCCGGTGCTGGTGCCGGTGTGGTCCGCGGTGCTCGGCGGCGATGTCGAGGTGCCGACGCCGGATGGCGCGGTGAAAATGAAGATCCCCGCGGGCACGCAGCCGGGGCAGAAATTCCGGCTCAAGGGCCGCGGCCTGCCGAGCGGGAAGGACGCGCGCGGCGATCTTTTTGCCGAGGCAAAAGTGCTGCTGCCGACGAGCCTCGGCGAGAAGGAACGCGCGCTTTGGGAGCAGCTCGCGGGGCAGTAGCGCGGCGAGTTTCGCTCAAGCCGGCTGCGGCTCGAGATCAGTCTTCGACTTTCCGTCCTTCACGCTCGGGCCGCAGAGGATCCACGCGCAGATGATGAGCACGATCTGCGAGGCGGCGAACGCGCTGAGTGCGATCA
>JANXZI010000491.1 GCA_025355595.1 Spartobacteria bacterium | reverse complement strand
GTGTTCAGCACTTCCTTGCCTGCGACGATGCGGCCGGACGGATCCCGGCCGATGGAACTCGGCGGTCCGAACGGGCTCGGATTGATCGTCCCGGCGGCGGCGAGCATCGTGTCGCGCAGCGTCTCCGCGTCGAGGCGCTGCATTTTGAAACGCGCAAAAAAACGGTTCTCGGGATCGCTGCGCAGCGCGGGGTCGTTGCGCGACGACTGGCGGTAGGCGGTGCTCATCACCATGAGCTTGTGCAGCGGCTTGAGCTTCCAGCCGCCGTCCATGAATTCGCTCGCGAGCCAGTCGAGCAATTCGGGATGCGTGGGCCGCTCGCCCTGCGCTCCGAAGTCGCCGGGCGTGTTCACGATGCCGCGGCCAAAATGATTCAGCCAAAACCGGTTCACGAGCACACGCGCGAGGAGCGGATGTTTTCCACTCGTGAGCCACTTCGCATACGCGAGCCGGCGGCCGCTCGATCCCGAGGTGACTTTCTCCGTCTTGAAAGGCTCGATCTGCGGCGTGGCGAGCACGGTGAGTTCGCCGGGCAGCACTTCCTGTTTCGGCTGATCGTGATCGCCGCGTGCGAAAAGAAACGTCTTCGGCACGATGCTCTTCATCTCGGTGAGTGCCATCACCATGCCCTCCGGCGGGAGCGCCGCGCGGAGCTTCGTGCCCTCGGCCGTTTTCTCATCCACCTTCTTCTGCAAGGCGGCGTCGTAAAGATTGAGCGAATAGAGCGCGAGGGCGTTCGGGTATTTCTTGAGCAGCGCTTTCTGGTCGGGTGTCTGATCCTTCGCCGGCGTCGCGCGTGCGGTGCGATACGGCTCGCGCTCGGCCTCGGGCAGCTCCAGGATTTTCTTTTCAAAAATCTCCTCGAGGAATTTTTTGCTCATCACCTGCGCCTCACGGTTGATGTCGCCGATCTTCTTCTCGGCCTCGTTGGCCGTCGCGCGCTCGTCGGCAGTGTAGAGCGAATATTGCCGCTGCGCTGGCGGCCGCCACGCCGTCTTCCAGTCGAACGCCGGCTCGAAGATCGCGCGCATCCGGTAGTAGTCCGTCTGCGGGATCGGATCGTAGCGGTGGTCGTGGCACTGCGCGCAGCCCACGGTGAGCCCAAGGAGCGACGAGGACACGACCTTCAGCTCCTCGGCGATGACCTGGTTGCGCGCGAGCTTCATGTCGTCGTTCGCGTCGCCCGTGCCGTCGGGAGCCATGCGGAGAAAGGCGGTCGCGGTGAGCGGGTCGAGGCGCTTTGGATCGGTGGCGGCCTGCGGCGCATCGGCGTGAGTCACGCCGGCCAGCTCGTCGCCCGCGAGTTGCTCGGTGATGAATTCATTCCACGGCTTGTCCGCATTCAGCGAGCGGATGACATAGTCGCGATACCGCCACGCGTGCGGGCGCACCGAGTCGGCCTCGGAGTAGCCGTTAGAGTCCGCATACCCCGCGACATCGAGCCAGTGCCGCGCCCAGCGTTCGCCATAAGCCTGCGACGCGAGCAGGCGATCCACGATTTTCTCGTAGGCATCCGGCGCGCTGTCTCTCGCAAAGGCGTCCGCCTCCGCGGGCGTCGGCGGCAGCCCTGTGAGGTCGAACGTCACGCGGCGGATGAGCGTGGTCGCGTCCGCCTCGGGCGCGAAGTCGAGCTTCTGCTCGCGAAGCTTCGCGAGGATGAAGGCATCAATCGGATTGCGGATCGCGGATTGGTTCGCAGCCGCATCTCGTAAGAGTGCGGGCACTTCCTTTGTTGGGAGATCCGCCCGCGGATTTACATCCGCAGCTACGAGGGCAGGCTCCGGCACCGCGGGCCGTATGATCGGTTTGAACGACCAAAACTCCCGGTCATCCTTCGCGATGAATGCTCCGGGCGGCAGCGTCATCGGCTCGGGCCGCGTCGTCTTTGCGCCCTGCGAAATCCAGCGTTCGAGAATCGAGATTTGTTCCGGTGTGAGCGGCTTGCCTTTCCGCGGCATCTCGCCTTCGCGCACGAGCAGGATCATCTCGCTCTTGTCCGGCTGTCCCGGCACGAGCACGCGGGCGCCGTCCTCTAGTTCCTTGTCCATGAAGCGCCGCAGCCGGAGATCCACGCCGCCCTTCGGCTTTTCCTCCTCGCCGTGGCAGTGCGTGCAGTGTGCCTTCAGGATCGGGCGGATATCGCGCTCAAAGACGGGCTCCGCCGTCTGCGCATGCACCGGCTTGGCCGCCATCCAGGCAACCACAGCAACAACCGGCAAAATACGAAATCGCGCG
>JANXZI010000158.1 GCA_025355595.1 Spartobacteria bacterium | reverse complement strand
GCGTCCATGCCGCCCTTCGTCGCGGAATACGCGGTGAGCGCCGCGTAGCCGCGCTGACCGCAGATGGAGGTGATGTTCACGATGCGCCCGCCGTTGCCGAGCAACATGCGCCGCACGACCGCGCGCGTGAGGAGGATGGGCGCTTTCAAATTCACATCGAGAATCTGGCCGATGATTTCCAGCGGCATGTTCGCCAGCAGATGATCCTGTCCGATGGCGGCGTTGTTCACGAGGCCGTGGATGTTGCCCCATTTTGCAAAGACGGCGGCGACGAACGCATCCATCGCTTTTGTGTCCGCCGAGTCGAACGGCGTGAACAGAAACCGATCGGGAAATTCCTTGGCGAGCTGCTCCATGTCCGGCGTGCTGCTGCGCGCGAAGGTCGCGACGGCGCAGCCTTGCGCGAGGACATGCTTCACGAACACGAGGCCGAGGCCGCGCGATCCACCGCTGATGATGACTGCTTTGGGGTTCATTCAGTTGAGCTTGGTCTTGAGGTTTTCAGTTGCGGGAATCGCGGCGAGCACGTTCCAAAATCGCGGCACCATGTGCTCGCTCAGCCGCTCGCCGCAGAAGCGCGTGAGTTCCGCATCGGGCACGCGCGCGTCGGGCGACTTGAAGACGATGTCCGCGATCACGAGTTCGCCGAGCAGCGGCGCTTTGCGGCGGCCCACGCGGCACCACATCACCGCGGGGTGCGCGCGCAGCACGCGCTCGACTTCATGCGCGGGCACTTTCGCGCCGCCGACATTGATGAATGTGCTCTGCTCGCGACCGAGGATGATCACGCGGCCATCGCGCACTTCGCACAGGTCGCCCGAGCACATCCAGTCCGCCTGCGTCGCGTAGGGCGAGCGAATCCACAGGATGCCCTCGCGGATTTGCAACTGCGGCGAATCCGCCGCCGCCTCGCTCGCGGAGAGCCATTCGCCGGGGAAACCTTCGCGCCCGTCGCGCACGACGATGGCCGCGCCCGCCTCGCTCGATGCGTAGATGTGCGTGAGCGTCGCATCGGGAAACTGCGCGCGCAGTCGGTCGAGAATCGGCTGATCCACGGCCTCGCCGCCGAGCGTGAGCTGGCGCACGGGCAGCGCGCGCAATTCGTCGGGAGAAAACTGCAGCAGCACCATGCGCCAGAAAGTCGGCGTCGCGGAAATCGCGGTGACGCCGTGTGCGATCGCCGCCTGCGTGAGCGCGACAGGCGTGCGCTCTGCGGTGACGGTGAGCGACTGCTCCGGGAGGAAAAGCGCCATCGTCACCATCTGCCACCACGCATACGTGCCGGGCTGGTAGGTGAGCAGCCAGTTTGCGGCGCGTCCTCCTTTCACGCGGGCCATCGTGAAAAGCGTGTCCCAAGTGTGCTCGACGATCTTCGGTTCGCCGGTCGTGCCGGAGGTGAGCAGCGACACGCGGCCGGGCTTGGGTGTTAAATTTTTAACAGCAGGCGTGATCGCGCCGCTGTCCAAGTCCACCAGCGCGTAGCCGCGCTCCGTGAGCCGCGCCTGCAATTCCGGCGAGAGACGATCCGCAGGCAGGATGAGTCCGTCGGTCTGCGTCTGCGCGAGCCACGCGGCGGCGGCGATCAGTTCGACCGGCGATGTGCCGATCAGCGCAAGCGCTGCAGACTCAGCGTGCGCGGAAATTTTCACCGCAAATGCAGCGACGAGTTCGCCGAGCGTCGTGGTGCCCGCCGCACTGTGAATGCGGTTGCCAGTCTGGAGGCTACTGCTGGCCACTGGTCGAGGCGGCCACGAGGAAGTCGAGCACGTCCTTCACCGTGCGGATCGCGCGCAGCGGCGCGGCGTCGAAGGTGAGCGTGACGCCCGCGGCCATCTCCACGCGCAGCGCGAGTTCGGAAAAATCCAGGCTGCGGAAACCGACGGCAGTGAGTTCGGCATCCTCGGCGAAGTCGGTCGGCTTGCCCTGGCGCGAGAGGATTTCCTTGAAGAGTGCGAGGATGTCGGTGCGTTGCATGAAGTCAGTTCGGTCGTGAATTTTTCAGGAAGTCGGCGCGCGAGGCGATGATGCTTTCTTCGAGCGCCTTCAGCCGCGCCTGCGCCCACTCGGGATAGCGCCCGGCAAAATTGCGCGTCCACGGATGGCGGATGCCGTGCGCGAAATTCGCGAGGAAAGTCACATGCGTCGCGATGCACCCCTGCGGCCCTTCGACGACCGCGCCTGCGGGAATCTCACCCGCGACGACCGTGCGCGACGCGGCGAAACTTCCGACCCGCATGATCGCACCGGGCATCACGGTCGTGCCGACGGCGACGACCGCGCCGTCTTCGAGCGTCACGGGATCCATCGCCTCGCTCGGCGGCAGTGGATCGTTCAGCAAAATCGTGAGCGAGTAGAGGTGGACGAAATTTCCCAGCCTGCTCCCGCGCCCGATGTGCGCGTAGCCGTGGAAGCGCGCGCAGTCGCCGATGGTGCAGTCGCCCTCGATGTCCGAGTAGCTGCCGATGCGGAGATTCGGCCCGCACTTCGTCCCCTCGCGAATGAGCACGTGATGCCCGGTCTGCGAATCCGCGCCGAGGTCGCTGCCCTCGTAGAGCACGGTGTGCGAGCGGATCACGCTGCCTTCGCCGAGATTCAGCGCGCGGCCCTTCCATTCGCCGCCCGCCTCCTGCGCGATGGTGCAATGGTCGCCGATCACGCAGTTGTCGCCGATGACCGCGCTCGCGCCGATGCGCGTGCCGAAGCCGATCTTCACGCCGGTGCCGATTTTCGCCGAGGGATGAATGAGCGTGCCTTCCATGATGCGCTACTTTGCCGGAGCGCCGAGCGCCGCCTGCACTTTTTCCAGCACGCGCACGACGCCATTCGCAAACGCGCCGTCCGAGATCGCCGTCCTGCCCTCGCGCACGGCGCGCACGAATGCCGTGTCCTGCGCCTTCAGCGGCTCGACGGCCTGCACTTTCGGAAGATGCACGTCACCATCGAGCATCGAGAGGCGGAGGAATTCGCCGTAGTCGGTCACCTCGCGATTCGTCTCCACCGTCTTCTCGTAAATCGCGACGGGATTTGACAGCGCGAGATCATCCCAGGTGATCATCTTCTTGCTGCCGACGAGCGTGAGCTGGCGGACTTTTTTCGGGTCGAGCCACGAGCACTGGATCGAGGCGAGCACGTTGCCGGGATATTTCAGCGAGATGTTCACCACGTCTTCGATGCCGGGCTGGAGAAAGGCCGCGCCCATCGCCTGCACTTCGAGCGGCTCGGCGCCGAGCAGCCAGTTGAAAACCGCGATGTCGTGCGACGCGAGATCCCACGCGGCGTTCACGTCGCTGCGCACGGGGCCGAGATTTGTGCGGACGGCGGAGAGCGAACGCACGTCGCCGATTTCGCCGCTGTCCACGAGCGCCTTCACTTTGAGGATGCCCGCATTGAAGAGGAAAATGTGGCCGACCATGAGCACGAGGCCCTTCGCCTTGGCGAGTGCGACGAGCTTCTCGCCCTCGGCGGAATCAATGCACAGCGGCTTTTCGCAGAGCACATGCTTGCCCGCGTTCAGCGCGTCGGTGACGACGGCGAAGTGCGTCCTCGTCGGCGTGACGACGACCACCGCATCCA
>JANXZI010000154.1 GCA_025355595.1 Spartobacteria bacterium | reverse complement strand
CGCCGCGCTTGAAACGAAGGGCGGCGCAAAGATGGCCGACACGCTGCTGAAGATGCAGGACAAGGCGGTCGAGGAGGATTTTTGGTTCGGCTCCGTCGCGCGCGCCCAGGGCGTGCGCCTGCTCGCATGGTCGAAGCTCGCGCCGAAATCCAGCGCGGCGGATGCAATCGCGACCGCCGTTTTCGACTCGCGCACCGACGGACACTGGATGACTACGCAGGGTAACGCATGGGCGGTGCTCGGCCTCGCGGAATACATCCGACGCACGGAAACGGATCGCAAGGAAGTGAAGGGCGCGCTCGTCGCAGGCGGCGCGGCTGCGGACTTCAAGCTCCCGGCGAAGGGCGCATATTTCGAGAAGGAGTTCACCTTCGACGCGGCAAAGGCGATCACGCTGAACAATCCCGGCAAGGGCCGGATCTTCACGCATGTGAAAGTGGAGTCGCAGCCGAAGACGCTCGTCGCCGAGCGCAAGGATCGCGGCTACTCGATTACGCGCAGCTACCAGCGCATCAACGACGACGGTTCGCTGTCGCCGCTCGACGAGGCGCGCGTCGGCGACCGCGTGCTGGTCACGCTGGAGTTCGTCGCACCAGGGCGTTCGAGCTACGTGGTGATTGATGACCCGCTGCCCGCGGTTTTCGAGGCGGTGAATCCCGAGTTCAAAACGCAGGCGATGGCCGGGCAGGCGCTGTCGAATGTGTATGCGTCCGACTTCACCGAGCTGCGCGACGACCGCGCGCTGTTTTTCTCGAATTCGATGTGGCCCGGCAAACACCAGATCCGCTACCTCGCCCGCGTGCGCGCGACTGGCACCGCCACCGCGCCGCCCGCGAAGATCGAGGAGATGTATCACCCCGAGCGTTTCGGCCTGAGCGCGTCGCTCGTGGTGAAAGGCAAGGCGCTGAAGTGAAAAACGAGCGTCATCCGAGGGGAGTCGTTGCCTCGGGTAGGGTTGGCGTCCCGCCTGCCGTGCCGCGCGTCTCGCGCGGCACCCGGCGGACGTCTGTTTGCGAACGAACCTCTCTCGACGTCCGGGTGTGTTCCGCGAGACGCAGAACACGGCAGGTGGGACGCCCCGCCTTACCCGAAGCATGCCGCATTGCCGCTCTCGACTGGCGTGCTATTCTCCGCCCATGAGCGTTGCTGAACTGCCGATCAAAGTGGACCGCGAAAAGGTAGCCGCGTTTTGCCGCGTGCGGGGAATCCGCAAGCTGAGCGTGTTCGGTTCCGTCTTGCGCGGGGACTTTGACCCCGCCCGGAGCGACGTGGACGTGCTTGCGGATTTCGCGCCAGGCGCGCTTGATGGCGTCGGGCTGCGGTATTTTGGCTACGGCGACGAGCTGTCGGAAATCCTCGGGCGCAAGGTGGACTTCTGCTCGCAGCTCAACCGGCACATCGAGGCCGAGGTGCGCCGCGAGGCTGTCACGCTTTATGAGCAGGCATGATCCGGCGGTGACGCTGCGGCAGATCGCCGAGGCTGCGGAAAAGGCGCGGACAATCTGCGAAGGAAAAACATTCGCCACTCTCATGGCGGACTGGCAGGCGACGTTTGCATTCGAGCGTGCGCTGGAAATTGTCGGTGAGGCGGTGAAGCGCCTGCCGCTGGAATTGCGTGAAAAATACCCCGCCGTGCCGTGGCGGCTCGTTGCGGGAATGCGTGACCGGTTAAGTCACGGCTACGACGATGTCCGGCACGAGGTGCTCTGGGACACGGTGCAGCGGGATGTTCCAATTTTGCTTGAGACAGTCGCGCAGATGCTCCGCGACTTGGCTGCGGGCGCATGAAGACTCCGCAGAAAAAACGCCGCTGGCTGCGATGGCTGAAGCGCGCCGCACTTACGCTGCTCGCGCTTTTTCTCGCGGCGTGGATCGGGCTGAAGTTTGTCCCCGTGCCCGAGGCGCTGCTGCGGACGCCGCCGGTGAGTGTGGAGTTCACGGATCGCCACGGGACGGCGCTGCGCGAGAAGCGCGCGGGCGAGCGGTTTCGGCGCGAGGTGAAGTACGCAGAGATCCCGCAGAACGTGATCCACGCGATGCTGGCGGCGGAGGACAAGCGGTTCTTTTCCCACTCGGGTGTGGACTGGCTTGCGGCGGGACGTGCGGCGGTCACGAGTGTGCGTGCGGCGCGGAAGACCTCGGGCGCGAGCACCATTTCGCAGCAGCTCATCAAGCTCTCGGTGCCGCGTCCGCGCACGCTGAAGACGAAGCTCATCGAGATGGCGACGGCGCTGCGGCTGGAGCAGATTTGGTCGAAGGAAGAAATTCTCGCGGCGTATCTGAACCGGCTCGATTTCGGGAACATGAACTTTGGCGTCGCCGAGGCGGCAAATTACTATTTTGGCAAACCGCTTTCCGATCTGAGCAATGCCGAGGCCGCGCTGCTCGCGGGGCTGCCGTGGAATCCCACGCGGCTGAATCCGCACGCGAATCCCACGGCTGCGAAAAGCCGGCAGGAAACGGTGCTGCGGAGGATGCGCGAGTGCGGCTGGCTTGCGCAGGAGGACTACGAGCGGGCGGTCGCGGAGCCGCTGCGATATGAAAAGGCGCGGCGGGTTTTTAATGCGCCGCACTTCGTGGATCTCGCGCTGCAGCGGGATGCGGAGAATGATTCGAGTGCAGGGAGCAGTGCCGGTGCGGCAAGTCGTGCGAACGGTGAAGTGCCCGCCTCCTTCCGTCGGCGGCTACAGGGTGAGGTGCGCACCACACTCGATCTCGATTTGAACCGCTTCGTCGAGCGCAGCGTGACGGAGCGGCTCGCGAGCCTGCGTGCGCAGAATGTGCGCGATGCGGCGGCGGTGGTGCTCGACAACCGCACGGGCGACGTGCTTGCACTCGTCGGCTCGGAAAATTATTTCGCGCCGGGCAGCGGAATGGTGAACGGCGCGACTCAGCCGCGCTCGGCGGGTTCGACGATCAAGCCGATCACCTACCTGCTCGCGCTCGAACGCGGCGACACACCCGCGACGATCGTGGCCGATGTGCCGACGGAATTTCCGACGCCGACCGGGCCGTATCGCCCGGAGAATTACCACCGGCATTGCCAGGGACCGGTGCGCTATCGTGAGGCGCTGGCGTGCTCGCTGAACATCCCGGCGGTGAAGGTGCTCCAGTCGCTCGGCGGTGCGGCGATTTTGCAAAGGCGCTTGCAGGCGTGGGGCGTCACGACGCTGCCGAAGCCCGCGGATGAATACGGGCTCGGGCTCACGATCGGAAACGCCGAGGTGCGCCTGCTCGAACTCGCGAATCTCTACGCGACGCTCGCGCGAATGGGCGAGTGGCGTCCGTATCGGCTGCTCAATTTGGAGTGCGCCAATCCTCTGGCGCTTTCCCACCCGACTTTCCAAAGCGGCAGTGGACTGCCGCAATCCAAAGGCGATGCGCGCGAAACGCAGGGCGTCGCATCAAGGGCGCAGCTCTGCTGGCTCATCACGGACATGCTCTCGGACAATGCGGCGCGCACGCCGTCCTTCGGCGCGAACTCGGCGCTGCGGTTCGATTTTCCCGTGGCGTGCAAGACGGGGACGAGCACGGACTTTCGCGACAACTGGGCGATGGGCTACACGCCGGAATTCACCGTCGGCGTGTGGGTGGGAAATTTCAGCGGCGCTCCGATGCGCGAGGTGTCCGGCGTCACGGGTGCTGCGCCGATCCTGCACGACGTGATGGAGCACCTGCACCGGCGTTTCGGCACGACGTGGTTCGAGCGTCCGGCAGGCATCGTCGAGCGCACGGTGCATCCGCTCACGGGGCGTCTGCTCTCCGCGCCGCGTGCGGATGCGGTGGTGGAAAAATTTTCCTCAGCGTGCCTGCCGCAGATCGAGCGTGGGGATGACTACGACGCAGGCGGCCGCGGGAAGCTCGGCGCGGAGTACGCCGAATGGGCGGCGACGGCGGACAATCATCTCCGCGATCGTGTGGCGCTCGAAGACGAAGGCCGCCTGCATCTCATCTCGCCGCAGCCGGGCTCGACATTTCTCGTGGATCCCGATGTGCCGTCATCCGGCCTCGTGCCGCTGGTCGCGAGCGGAGCGGGGCGGCTGGTGTGGGAGAGTCCGACGCTCGCGATGCGCGAGCAGGCGGGGCGGACGTTTGCGGTGGCCGTCGATGGGCGGCACGAGCTCACCGCGCGCGATGCGGAGTCCGGGCAGACGGTGACGACGTGGGTCGTGGTGAAGTCGCTTTAGAACTCTGCTGAAATTCGGGAACATGCCTCGACGTGCGCGCCGGAGTGTGGCGGTGAGCATAAAAGAAACGGCTAATCTTCCGCAAGCGTTGTGGTACAGCCATTCTCTATGCGTCACCTCGAATCCGCGCTGGTCGCGTCCGTGCTCCTTGGCGTGTTGGTGCCTGCGTTGACAGCTGCCGAGTTGCCGCTGTCCGTCCGTGATCTGATCAGCAACCGCTGCGCGGACTGCCACGACGCGGAGACGAAGAAGGGGAATCTCGATCTGACGGCCCACGGCGCGGACTTTTCAAATGCGGAGAGCTTTGCGCGCTGGGTGAAAATCTATGAGCGCGTCGAGGCCGGCGAGATGCCGCCGAAGAAGAAGGCGCGTCCCACAGCGGAGGAATTGAAGCCCGCGCTCGCGTGGCTGAAGCTGACGCTCACCGCCGCGGATGATGCGCGGCTCGCGGGCACGGGGCGGACGGCGCTGCGGCGGCTCACCCGCGTCGAATATGAAAACACGATGCGCGATCTTTTCGACCTGCCGGGCATCGCGCTGCAAGGTCTGCTGCCGCCGGACGGGACCGCGCATGGCTTCGACAAAAACAGTGATGCGCTGAGCATCTCACACGTGAATCTTTCGAAGTATGTCGAGGCGGCGGATCACACGCTCGACCTCGCCATCGCCACGCGGCCGGAGGCGCCGCGGGTGCAAAAGGTGCGCTCATCACTGCTCTGTCGCGGCGGGCAGGCGCCGTCTCTGACCATGCAGGGCGACGGCGTGGTGCTGCGCGAGATGAAGCCCGATCCGGCATACCCGCCGGCAGGCGCGCAGAAACACGAGGACCAGGGCGCGCACGAGGCGATGGGCATGTTTGAGACGGAAAGCTCGGTCGGCATTTTCCGGCGCGAGGATGAATCGGTGAACTACTATTTCCGCGGGCACACGACGATTTATCCGGGGCGGTATCGTGTGCGGACGTCGCTGTGGGCATTCCAGTGGGACAAGGGGCAGGTGCTCCCCGCGCGCGGCACGGAGGCGATGCGGCTCGCGGCGGTGCAGCTCACCGCCGACGGACGCGGCGGACAGCATCCGAATTACACGCTGGGCTACTACGACGCGCCTTCGCTGAAACCGACGGAGCACGAACTCGAGGTGTGGCTGAACGAGAACGAAATGATCGGCTGCGATGTCGCCTCGCTCGCGCCGGTGGCGAACTACAGCCGCAAGGGTCATGCGATGGCCTTCACCGGCCCAGCGATCGCGGTGGACTGGATCGACGTCGAAGGGCCGCTGAACGATGTGTGGCCGCCGCGCTCGCATCGCGTGATGTTTGGCGAGCTGCCGCTGGGGGAGTTCTTCGCGAAGGATCACCCGGAAGTTCATGCGCCGCGGCGGATCAATCTGGAAAAGCTCTGGCTGCGGCTCGGGAAAAATGAACTGGATCCGGTGACCGGCATCTGGACTGTGCACAGTGAGCAGCCGCTCGCAGACGCCGACAAATTGCTCGCCAAATTTTTGCCGAAAGCTTTCCGCCGCCCCGTGACGGACGAGCTGAGAAAACGTTACGTGGCTCTCGTCGAGGCGCGGCTGAAGTCGGGCGATTGTTTCGAGTCGGCGATGCGCTGGGCGTGCCGCGCGGCGTTGTGTTCGCCGGATTTTCTCTACCATTACGAGCCTGTCGCGAAGCTTGATGACTTCGCGCTCGCGAACCGCCTTTCCTACTTCCTCTGGAACTCGCTGCCCGACGAACAGCTCACGAAGCTCGCGTCTGCCGGCACGTTGCATGACGCCAAGACGCTGCGCGCCGAAGTCGAGCGCATGTTGGCGGACAAGAAGTCCGCGCGCTTCATTGAGGATTTCCCCGGCCAGTGGCTCAAGCTGCGCTTGATCGCCGCGAACGATCCGGACAAAAAACTCTACCCGGAGTTCAGCCCGTATTTGCAGGACTCGATGGTCGCGGAGACGCGCGCGTATTTTCGCGAGCTGATCGAGAAGAACCTCGACGTGACCAATCTCGTGCAATCGGATTTTGCAATGCTGAATGAAAAGCTCGCGGTGCATTACGGCATCGAAGGCGTGAGCGGGCCGGCGATCCGGCGCGTGAAGCTGCCGCGCGACTGCCTGCGCGGCGGACTCCTCACGCAGGCGTCCGTGTTGAAAATCACCGCAAACGGCACCACGACCTCGCCCGTGCCGCGCGGTGCGTTTGTGATGGATCGCATTCTCGGACGTCCGCCGGAACCGCCGCCAAGCAGCGTGCCCGCGGTCGAGCCGGATGTGCGCGGCACCGTCACGATCCGCGAACAGCTCGCGAAACATCGCAACGATCCGAGTTGCGCCGGCTGTCACGCGAAGATCGATCCGCCCGGCTTCGCGCTTGAGAATTTCGACGTGATCGGGGGCTTCCGCACGCGCTATCGCTCACTCGAGAACGGCGACCCCGCGCCGCGCGGAAAAATCGATCCGTTCATCAGCATCAGCTTCAAACTCGGCCCGCCCGTGGATGCGACCGGCGAGATGCCCGATGGCCGCGCGTTCAAGGACGTGCGCGAATTGCAAACGCAGCTCTCCGCCGACCGCCGCGCGCTGCTGAAAAATCTCGCGCGGCAATGGCTCACGTATGCGACGGGTCGCGAGATCGCCTTCCGCGACAGCGACGCCGTCAACGCCATCGTGGACGCTGCGGACAAATACGGGGGCGGACTGCGCACGCTGTTGCACGACGTCATTCAGAGCCCGCTTTTTCAGACGCGATGAAAACTTTTCTCCTCATCCTCCTGCTCATGATCCGCGTCGCGAGCGCCGGTGAAGCGACGTTGCAATTCCGCATCACCGGACTTTTCCAGCCCGACCGGATCGAGGATCTGCGACGACAGGCGGGGACCTTGCGCGGCAACGAAAAGGATTCGCCCGGCGAGGTGCGGCTGACGGATGTGAACTACGAAACATCCGTGGCCACCTTCGCCTACGATCCGGACGTGAAGCCTTTCAAGGGTGCGAAGGCCGACAAGGTGGTCGAGTGCATCGGCAATCTTTTGCGGGGCGCGACGAAGAACACGTTCAACATTTTTCCTGTCAGCGCACTCACGCCCGAGCAGCAAAAGAGCGAGCGCATCGCCGTCGCCGGGCTCGATTGCAAGGGCTGCGCGTACGGTGCGTACCGCGCTATTGCGGCGATTGATGGCGTCGAGCGTGCGAGGGTGGATTTTAAGGAAGGCCGCGTCACGGCGTGGATCGATCCGGCGAAGACAAACCGCGATGCCCTCGTCGCTGCGCTCAAGAAAGCGCACGTCGAACTCGTCGAAGCCGACGCCGCCGCAACCAACAAGTTACCCAAGCAATAGCCCGCACCCGGCATTAACTTCACACCCGACGACTATGACCCACATCGCCAAGTCCACGCTCAGCCGACGCGCCTTTCTGCGCGGCGCAGGCATCACGCTCGCGCTGCCGTTTCTCGACGCGATGCGCCCCGTCTTCGGCGCAGCGGCAAAGTCCGCGGGCGCGGATTCCGCCGTGCCGCGGCGCATGGTGTGCATCCAGACGAATCAGGGCATCATGCCGCAGTTTTTCTTTCCGGAAAAAGCGGGGCGCGATTTTGCGCTCCCGCCGTATCTCGAAAAACTTTCCGCGCACCGCTCGCAGATGACCGTCCTTTCCGGCGTGAGTCTGCCGGGGGTCACGGGCGGGCATCAGGCCGAGCGATGCTTCATCACCGGCACGCCGCATCCGGATCGCGGCGGCTTCCGCAACGACATCTCGCTCGATCAATTCGCCGCCGAGCAGATCGGAAATCTGACGCGTCACCCCTCGCTCGTGCTCGCGATGACGACCGAGGGCAAGACGCTCAGCTACACGCGTAACGGCGCGCCGATTCCCGCCGAGAGCAGCCCGGCCAAACTTTTCCGCAGGCTCTTCGTGCAAGGCAAACCCGAGGAAGTCACCGCCACCGTCGAGGCGCTGCGCCAGGGCCGCAGCATGATGGATTTTCTCGGCGAGG
>JANXZI010000311.1 GCA_025355595.1 Spartobacteria bacterium | reverse complement strand
CAAGTGCGCTGATACAAAGGCCCTGTTCGAAGGGCAGCGGGTCAGGCGTTTCGTAAACATTGAATCGGTCGCGATGCGCAAGCTTGCTGTGCTGAACCGCGCGGCACACCTCGATGATCTGCGCGTGCCCCCGGGAAACCGGTTAGAGAAGCTTAAAGGCGATCGTGCTGGTTTCTTCAGCATTCGCGTGAACGATCTCCCTCCGGTGGAGGCCAAGGTCGCTGACGGCGACGTGGGCAGCGACAAGCCGCTCATGATCGGCTCATCCGCGACCGGCTATCCGTGGCAGGGCAAGCTGGATGAAATCACGAAATGGGACTATGCGCTGTCCGATGACGAGCAGCGCGCGCTCCTGCCCGCCACTCCGGCAGGGAATCCCGCGCCGATCTCGCACTGAATCGCGGCGGCGCTGCACGTCCGCATTTTTCCATTTGCGCGCGGGGGCGCACCGCACAGACTTCGCGGCGTGAGCAGCTACACGGTTTTCGCACGCAAATATCGCCCCAAGATCTTCGCCGACGTCCTCGGCCAGGAGCACATCACGCGGACGCTGCGCAATGCCATCGAGCAAAAGCGCATCGCGCACGCGTACATTTTTGTCGGCCCGCGCGGCACGGGGAAGACCTCGACGGCCCGCATCTTTGCCAAGGCGCTGAACTGCTCCGGCGGGCCGAAAGCGGACTTCGATCCCGAGGAGGAAGTGTGCCGCGAAATCGCCGAGGGGCGCTCGCTCGATGTGATCGAATTTGACGCCGCATCGCACACGGGCGTGGAGAAAGTGCGCGACATCATCCTCGACCGCGTGAACTACGTGCCGGCGAACGCGCGCTACAAAATCTACCTCGTGGACGAGGTGCACATGCTCTCGACGGGATCGTTCAACGCGCTGCTCAAGACCCTCGAAGAGCCGCCGCCGCATGTGAAATTTCTTTTCGCCACGACCGACGTGCAGAAGGTGCCTACGACGATCCTCAGCCGCTGCCAGCGCTTCGATCTGAAGCGCATCGCGACCGCGACCATCGCGAAGCATCTGCTTTTCATCGCGAAGAACGAGGGCTTCTCGCTCGAGGCAAGCGCAGCCGAGGCCGTCGCGCGCGGTGCCGAGGGCGGGCTGCGCGATGCGGAGTCCATGCTCGACCAGCTTGTCGCATTTTGCGGCGACGCGATCACGGAGGCGGATGTGCTGAACGTCTTCGGCTTCACCAGCGCGCAGACGGTCACGACGCTGTGCGAGACCATCATCTCCGCCGATGCCTCTGCCGCGCTCGCGACGATCCACGAGCAGGCGGAGGCGGGGAAAGATCTCGCGCGGCTGATGAGCGAACTCATCACGCACCTGCGAAATCTCCTCGTGCTGAAAGCCGACCCGAACGGACTCGGCGACGAATGGATGCCCGAGGCGGTGGCCACGATGCGGGAGCAGTCGGAGCGCGTGACGATGGAAAAGGTGCTCGATCTCATCGAGCAATTCGCCGGTGCCGAGGGCCGGATGAAATGGGCCGTGAACAAGAAGATGCACTTCGAGGTCGCGGCGATCCGCGCGATTCAGATTTTGCAAAGTGCGACGCTCACCGAGGTGCTCGACACGCTCACGGCGCTGCGCGGCGGGCAGGCTCCCCCCGCGATCTCTCAGCCGATGAAGCCCGCAGCGGCTCGCGCGGAATCGCGTCCGACAGCAGCGAGCCCGCAGCCCGCGGCACCGACATCGCGCGTGGCGGAACCGGAGCCCGCGCCAATTTCCAAGCCGCGCACCATCGAGACTCCGAAGGTCGCCGAGTTGCCGCCAGCGCCAGCGCCGAAAGCCGCGGCAAAGCCGGAGCCTGCGCCCGCTGCTGCGCCGGTCTCGGATGCTGCATTCTGGCAGGCACTCGTCGAAGCGGTGCGTCGAGATCGCAAGCTCATCAGCGCATGGCTGGAGGCTGGCGCGCTCATCCGCGTGGATGCCGGAACGGTGCAGATCGGGTTCCCGCCGGATCAGGCGTTCTCCAAAGAACTGATTGAGCAGGATCACCTCGGTTTTCTCGCAGCGGCCGCGAGTGCGATCCTCGGGCGCAGCGTTAAGCTCGCGCTCGAACTCCGCGATGGCATCGTTGCCAAGCCGATCGCACAGCCGCCGCCGGAGGCTCCGATCGATCCGATGGCTGCGTTCAAGAACGATTCGCTCATTCGCAAGGCGCTCGAAATTTTCCGGGCGGAAGTGCAGCCGATCTAATGGCTGCCATGCACTTTGACTGCGTGCGCTTCCGAGCACCAACGGTGCGAATCATCCCAGCCCAGGGCAATGCCTTGGGGCTCCAGCAAGAATAGATCAAAGCCCTGAAAGTGTGGCCGATGACCCAGGGCGTTGCCCGGGGCTGGCTTGCTTCGGGCCTTTGGCCCTGCTGCATCATGAAGTTCCCGGCCAGGCTCTAGCGGTGCGAGAGGGCGGGGCGGACGCGGAGGGCGGCGGTGGCCGGGGGCAGGTCGGCACCACGCGTGCGCTCGACTTCGGCGAGGGTGTCCACCTTGGAAGTCCGCAGCCGCGCGAGGGCGGCGAGCCAGGTGAGCGGGTCGCGCCACATGGAGACTTTCTTGCCTTCCTTGAAGGAGCGGGAGCGGTAGTTCACGGGGATCTCGACGGGCGTGTAGCCCTTTTGCATGAGGCGGATGAGGAGCTCGAAGTCGAAGTCGAAGCGGTTGCACTCGAAGCGGAGGCCGCAGAGGCAGTCACGGCGGAAGACTTTGAACATGGTGAAGGGGTCGCGGAGGCTTTTGCCGAAGAGGACGTTCACGAGGGTGGTGAAGAACCAGTGGCCGAAGTTCAGGAAGGAACTGAGGCTGCGCTGGCCGGTGAACTGGCGCATCTTCCAGAGATTCCGCCCGCCGTGCCGCGAGCCGAGGACGAAGGCGTGCCGCCCGCTGACGAGCGGCTCGACGAGGGCGTCGTAGTCCTCCATGTCGTATTCGAGATCGGCGTCCTGGATGAGGACGTAGGTGCCGGTGGCGGCGGCGAGCCCGGTGCGGACGGCGTGACCTTTGCCGCGGGGCTTTTCCTCGAGGATGACTTTTACGCGCGGGTGCTCGGCGAACTGCTGGACGACTTCACGCGTGCCGTCCGTGGAGTTGCTCTCGACGACGATGATCTCGATGTCCATGCCGGCGATCTTCTTCGCGACGAGCGCGTCCATCATCGGGCGGATGGTGTCGTATTCGTTGAACGCGGGGACGACGACGGAGAGGCGGGGGCGGATTTCCTCGGCCTTGCGCGAGAAGACCGTCATGCCGCTCGCGACGATGCGCCGGGGCTTTTGCCTGACGGATTTCGGGAGCACCTTGCCGAGCATCCGCAGCGCGGGGGTGAAGAGCGGGACGCGGAATTTTTCAAAGTGCGCCTGCACGTAGTCGTAGCTGAGGATTTTCCAGCCGGGCTGGACGAGCACGTCCTCGAAGCCGGCCTTCAGGAGGGCGGTCTGGATGTTGCCCTTGTTGAAATAGGTGAGGTGCTCGGGCTTCCACTCCATCCAGCGTTCCTTCATGAAGCGGGCGCTCCACGAGTCGAGGCACGGCGTGGCGATGAAGAGCGCGCCGCCGGGACGGAGGATGCGGCGCACTTCGCGGAGGAAGGCGAGGGGGTCGCGGACATGCTCGATGACGTCGTTCAGCACGCAGACGTCGAAGTGGGAGTCGGGCAGCTTGGCGGCGGCGAGTTCGCCCTGCTCGACGCGACCGTGCGTGAGGCGGCTGTTCGCGGTGGTGCAGGCGGCGGCGGAATATTCGACGCCGAGCACTCCGTAACCGGCGGCCTCGGCCTCGCAGAGGAAGTCACCCTCGCCGCAGCCGACCTCGACGAGGCGACCGGAGGGGGCGCCGTTGTAGCGCGTGAGTTCGGCGAGGTACTGGCGGGCGGTGGCGCGCTTGAGGGCGCTGGCCTTGCGGCGGCCTTCCTCGGAGTTGTGGCCGAGGAAATATTCGGCGGTGTAGATGTCGGAGAGTTCCTGGTCGGAGGGCTGCGGATTCAGGAACATGAGTGCGCAATCCGCGCAGCGCATGACGCGGTGCGACTGGTGCGAGAAGGAATACGAGAGGCGGGCGCTGTCGCAGATCGGGCAGTCATTGCGCAGCGCGGGGCGGGCGTTGGCGGGGGCTGTGGGGACGGCGGAATTGGAGGGTGGCATGGCTGTTGGTGGCAGCCTTCTAAGCACCCTATGTGCCCGCTGCGGGAGGCACTTCCATTTTGGGCGATTCGCCCGCGGTTTTGGGACGCCTCCGCAGGCCGATGAAAAGAATCGCCAGCGCAAACAGCACGCCGCCGAGCGCGAGGAGCAGGGCCTGCGTGAGGCAGCGCGGCCAGTACGAGAAGTGGAGCGTGTGCGTGCCGGCCTCGGGCAGTGCCACGGCGAGAAAGGCTTGGTTCACGCGGAAGCAGTCCACGGGTTTGCCATCGAGCGTCACGCGCCAGTTGCCGGGCTCGAAGGTATTTCCGAGCACGGCGACGCCGGGGGTCGGGGCCTTGATGGTGAAGGCGGTGGAGTTTTCCGTGAGCCGGTAGTCGGTGGCGGCGACGATGGCCCGGCCCGCGAGCGCGGTCAGTTCTGCGGGCTCGGTGCCGGACGGCTTGTCGGGCACGAGCGCGGCGAAGGGGCGTCCGTCGCCGGTGCAGAGCAGGTCGGTGAAATTTCGCAGCGACGAACACTCCGCGAGGCGGTCGGTGAAAAATGCGCGGGGCCACGCGCGGTGGCTCACGTAGATGTCGAGGTCGAGCGTCTTCACGAGTTCGAGGCCGCGCACGTCGCGCGGCAAATCCGCCGGGTCGCCGAGATAGAAGCGCGTGTTCCAGAGATCGCCGAAGCACCGTGTGCGCGGGAAGCTCTCGCGATCGAGGAAGCGGCGAGGTTCCGCCGGGAGCGGGACGGATGATTGTTCCAAAAGTCGGTACTGCCAGCGGTTCACGAAGGCATCGGCCCCGGAGAAATGCTCGAGGCCGAGCACGGCATTGAAGCCCGGCGCGAGCACGCTGCCGAGGCCGGTGACGCGCGCGGGATGGCCGCTCTCCTCGAACGAGGTGCGGATGAGGCTGACGCTGGGCGAGAGCGCGGCGAGATTCGTGCGGACGCGCGGGTTGGCGACGTAGCTGTCAAATTTCGTATCCGTCCACAGCCCGTGCCGGAAGTGGATGATGAAGATGCAAAGCCCGCCCGCGATGAAGTGCCCGGCATTCGGATTGCGCCGGATGCCGCGCACGATCCACGGCAGCGCGAGCAGCGACGCGGCGAGGGCGATCACGTAGCCCCGGAAGAAGGCGCTCATTTTTCCGGACGTGCCGTGAACGTACGGAAGGAAGATCGCCACGAGCAGCACCGCGCCGATCGCCGCGATGAGCATGTCGCCGCGCGCCTTTTTCCTTGCCGCGCGATCCCACAGTGCGCGCAGGCCGTACGCCGCGATGATGAGCAGGTGGATGATGAGCACGCAGGAAAAGGTGTTCGCGATGTAGCCGGTTTTTCCGATGAGCTTCAGTTGCACGAGAAGCTCCGCGGGGATGACGCCGAAGACGAGTGCCGCAGGGAGCAGCGCGCCGAGGAGGACGGCGGTGAATGTGCGATTCGCGAGGAGGCGGCGGAAGTCCACGACGGCCCAGAGGCAGCCGAGGAGCACGAGGAAGTTTGCGCTGGGGTTCGCCATCATCTCGCCGGGCGTGACTTGGCCGAGGAAGAGGTCGTCGAAGATCCCGAGCGCGAGATCCGGCGGGAGCTGCGCGAACGGCATCGCCGCCGGGATCGTCCACGAGTACCGGAGCGCGTCGAGGAAGAGCATCCAGAGCGGCGCGCTGAGCATGATGAAGATCACGCCCCCGAAGATCATCAGTCCGAATCGTGCGAGCCGCTCACGGCACTTTCCCGCAGCGGTCAGCACGAGGAGGCCGCCGGTGAAATTCAGCCCGGCGATGAGCATCGCGGCTTCCTTCGCGGTGCCGCTGTTCAGCTCCCAGAAATTCGCGGCGGCGAGCGCGAGTGCCCAGGGCCACACGCGGCCCGCGGTCTGCGCGGCGCGCATCCAGCAGAGGAGAATCCACGGCGAATAGCAGAGGCTGAAGAATGCGGCGTGATCGAACCGGAACGCGAAGAAACCGATGAACGACGACGAAATCGCGAGCAGCGCAGCGACCCAGATGCGGCGCGTGGCGGCGAATGCGACCAGCCCGACGCCGAATGAAAAGAGCAGCTTGGCGATGCAGAATTTCACATCCCAAGCCCACGATGCGCCGGCGGCGGAGACAGGGATCCAGTGCAGCGGATCGCCGAGCATGGACTGCCCCTGCGCGAGCAGCGGTGCGCCGCAAAAGGTGCTGCGGTTCCAGAGCGGCAGCTCGTGATGTTTGAAAATCGCCCGGTGCTGGATGATGGAGTACGGGAGGTGCGCC
Organism: Spartobacteria bacterium; assembly: GCA_025355595.1. Lineage (GTDB taxonomy): Bacteria > Verrucomicrobiota > Verrucomicrobiia > Chthoniobacterales > Chthoniobacteraceae > SXWH01. The sequence continues at coordinate 494 of JANXZI010000311.1, read as the reverse complement.
CACAGCATCGCGCCGGTGTCCGCGCCGCGGCTGTTTTCGACTGGCTCTGGCGTCTGCGGCGTGGCGTCTGGGGAGAGTTTCAGGAGCGTCGGCGTGGGCCCGAAGTTGGGCGAGACGAAGCTCTTTCCACAGAAGACGACCGGGTAGCAGCTCGCAGTCGTCGCGAGCGCAGCCGCGAAGAACAGCGTCGTGGCGGGCCACGCCGCATGGTATGCATCAGTAGTCACAGTAATAAAGAAGAAATGAAAACGTGCGCTCGTCGTAGTTCGCATCAGTCATTTTGCGCTTGCTTATATTCATAGCCAGTGCATTTGCCTATTATTTTCGACTACGACGGTGCTTAGATATTCCTTGAAGGGAAATACTAACACAGGAATCGTACTCAGTAGGAGCTATTAAGACAGTTTCTTCTCCTACAAGAGTTTGACGTCTGATAGCAAAATCAAATTCTATCGAAGGAAGGTCCTCAAGTGTAACACGCCATTGTAAATCGG
>JANXZI010000276.1 GCA_025355595.1 Spartobacteria bacterium | reverse complement strand
GAATTGAAACCGATCTCCTGACCGCTTCCACGATAAGCGGGCCAAAGGTGATGTTCGGCACGAAATGACCGTCCATGATGTCGCAATGGATCTGGTCGGCGCCGGCAGCTTCGGCATTTTTTACTTCGCGCTCAAGATATGCGAAATCGGCCGAAAGAATTGACGGAAGGACCTGAATGCGGGAGGTTTTCATAGTGGCGTTCATTTCTGTAATAGAAAGGGCCGCTGCAGCAAACTTCTCCGCAGGCGGCCCGATCACATCCTGCCACACGTAGAGCAGCGGCAGCTTCGGATGAAAAAGCAGCCCGAGCGGATAGTTGAAATTCGCCGCGAGCGTGTCCGGCTTCGGCAAAGTGATCCAAGTCGGCTCGCCACTCGCACGTCCTTCCGCATCGAGGCGAAAGACCGCGAGATGCCGCTCATCCTTTCCCGCGCGACCGACGACGACGAGCGACAACGCATCACTCACCGCCGCGCAGGTCGCATCGGGCACGACGACCTTCGAGAGAAACGCGGGTGCCTCGGTGAGCTGCGTCGGCGTGATCGTGAATTCACGCGGCAGATTCTCCGCGCGTGCAGCGCATCCGAGAATCAAGACTGCGGAAAGGACGAGCAGGCGGTTCATCAGGAAATCCAGTTTCCGCATCGAACGTCACCGCGCGGCAGCGGGGTATTTTTGACAGCGAGGGGCGGCATGGAAAGGGGTGCGGTGCCAATCCAAAATGCCGCTCGAAATTAGCCCGCATCTCGGCCGGTTTCGCCGCTCGTGTGAATCCGATGGAAACGCTGGTTTTCGCAGGCGCATGGAGTTCATCGCGGCTCGCCCGTTTCCCCGCCGATCCGTGGGTTCCTCGAAGACTCGTCACCCACGGCTATTGTTGTTTTGGCGCTACGCGCCATAAGAGCCGGCCTGTCGGCGAATCCCACGGACCTGAAATGAATCACACCCTCATTGATCTCCGCCGACGGTGAGTTTTGAGTCCGCTGCGAGAGGATGAGACACGGGAATATTTCACGGCGCGGCCAGCCTGCGATAGTATTCCTTCACCGCAGTTTCGTATCCCGGGATCGGCGGGCCGGCGGGCTCGTCGAGGATGCGCCCGCGCACGTGCTGCTCGCGCGGCAGGCTCGGCACGAAACCCGTCTGCGCGCGATTGAACACGCGCGCCTCGCTGCGCAGCCGATCCAGCAATTCCTGCTGCGTGCGGAATGCCTCAGCCGTCGGATTCTCGCTCAGCTTCTGGAGGTTCTGTGTCATCTGCGCGACGAGTTCATCGAGGTGATCCGTCGGCAGGAAGAGATTTTTCAATTCCTTCCGCAGCGCATTTGCACGCTCGATGAGCTGCTTCTGGTCGCCATTCATGTCTCGCAAAAGTGCGGCCACTTTCGGATCGAGCGGCTTGCCCTGCCGCTCGACAATCGTGGCCACCGCCTGCGGCTTCTGCATCCGGTCGGCCATCTTGTCATTCCATTCGCCCTTGTCGGAAGTGCTGAACTTCGTCTTCTCCGACTCCACGCGCTTGCCTCCGATGCCGGTTGATTGGTCCTTCTGCATATCGTCCGATTTCTTTTCCTGCAGCACTCCGGCCTGATCGGGCACCGCGAACTGCCCCTCCTGCACTTTGTCGCGACCGCGCATGTTGATTGACTCGCTGCCAGCGACCTTGCCGTAGGAGCGAGCGCCCTGCCGTCCCGTGGCGGACATGCCGCCGATGTTGGTGGTCGGCGGTTTCTTGTTGCCGGTCGTCGAGGTGGCGCCGCTCGAATTCATCCGGCCGGCGAGTTTTCCCACCTCGCCGGGGTCGGCGGAAATGAGGCCCGAGTTGGCCGTCAGCGACTCGAACTGCTCATTCATTTCATCGGCTTCATCGAGCAGCTTGCCGACCAAGTCCTCGATCTTGTCGGTGATGATGGGCGCAACCATTTCGTTCGGGCGTATGCCCCCCATTTCCGACATCTTTTTCGTCTGCTCGATCCGGTTGCCCAAGAACATGGTGCTGAGATCCGGTCGCGTGTCCCCGCCGGTTTTCATTGCGTCCGCCAGTTCCTGCGAAACGGCGGGCAGCACCTTCTCCTCACCTTTCAGCCCGTTCCTCTTGTTATTGATCGCCTCGCGCATTTCCACGACCTGGCTGATGTTCGCGAGATCCTGCCGGAACGTTTCCGTGGCCTTTTCCGATCCGGCCATCAATTTCCCGAGTTCCTTTTGCGCCGTCAGCAGCGATTGCTTTTGTTCCGCGTCCTTCATCGCGCGAGCGATCGCGTCGGCGCACGCTTTCTTGAGCTGGGCGTGAATCTGTGCGAGCGCAGCCGCAGCCTTCGTCTGCATGGGTGCGGCGGCGTCCCAATGACCGGCCGCAAGTTCCGTCGAAGCCTCCTGCATGGCTGTCTTCACACCGTCGGATTCAAAGGCCTTGGCGGCGGCGGTGAAAGCCTGGCCGAGCGGTTCGTCCACGAGCACCGTGCGTTCGCCGACACCCTTGAGTGCGACCTGTGCGAGGCCGGAGAGCGCGAGCAGCTTCGCCTGTCGCTGGGCCGCTGATTTTGCCGCGACTGGTTGTGCGGGCCGGGCGGCGTTCGCCGTGGATTCGTCGCGCAATGCCGCCTGCCGATCCGCGAGCATCTTCACGAAGGGCGTCATGTTCGTCAGCTCCCAGTTCTCCCGGAACTGCACATACTGATCGAGAATCTCCCCGAGGCTGCGAATGGTGCGCTCCTGCGTGAGCCGCGCCTCCGCGAGCGCGCTGCGCTTCGCCTGCGGGTCGTCTTTCGCCGCGACCGTCTCGATCACGCGGACGGCGCGCATCATCTCGGTGTCTGCGAGCATCCCGAGGGAAAATCGCAGATTCCCTGCGGCGCTCACCAGATTCCGCGCCGCCGCGCCCGCGGTCTGGCGCAACTGCTCCTGCGCCTTCGCCTGCTCGCGCATCGCGGCCGCGAGCGCATCGAGATTCTTCGGGTCGTCCCAGCGCAGGCCCGACGCCGGGTCGAGCTTTTGCATCCATTCCGCCACGCGCGGGACCGCTTCCTGCTCCTGCGCGATGATGCGCCGGATGTCCGCCTCCGACTGCAAAATCTGCTCGTAGAGCACCTGAAACATCGTGCCCTCGCCGCCGATGATCAGCGTGAAAATCTCGCCTGCCGTCCATGTCGCCTCCTTCGCCGGATCTGCGTCGCGCGCACGCAGCACGATCTCGATTTTCTCACCCTCGACCGCGCCGAGCGCAGTCACCGCTAGCGCGTGATCCTGCTTGAATTCACGCACAGGATTTTTCTGCGGCCAGCTTGCGACGGGCTGCCAGCCCTCGTCATCCGCGAGCGGCTTTGCGCCGAGCGCGATCTTGCGTGCGAAGAGCCCGATCTCGGCGATGCCGTAGTCGTCCGTCGCGGAAATTTTCAGCGGCAGTTCCGCGCCGAGTTGTGCCTCGGCCTGCCGTTCGAGTCCTGCGAGCGAGAGTTGCGGCGGCTGGTCGGGCAGTGCGCGCAGGCCGTATTTCACGCTGTCCCGGTGCCTGTTTTCCCCGCTGCACGCGCACCTGATAGCCCGGCGTGCCATCGAAAATAATCTCGCCGCCAAACTCCGTCGCGCTGATCCGCGTGAGCGCCACCGTGCGCGCCTCCGCCGCTGCGTCGAAAATTTGCACTTTGCTCTTTGCGTCTTGTTTTTTCTCCGGCGCATCGAGCAGCAGCACCGCCGTGTCCGCCGGCTGATCGAGCACAAACGTCACCGTCGCGCGCGTGCCGCGCAGCGCTTCGAGATCGCCGCCGTGCGTCTCGATCTTCTGCGGCGCGATGCGCGTGTATTCGGGGAGCGTCAGCGTTGCGCGCACGAGATTCACCTGCGGCGGCAGCGGCACATCAATGCTGTAAACCGGCGTCGTGTAGTCGCCGCCTGTGACGGTGTAGGTGAGCGAGCGCTGCAAATTGCGGAACGTGTATTCGACCGACTCCGCGCCCGCGGGCACCGGCAACTGCTCGGCAATGCGCTTGTCGCCGATGAACTGCTGCAACGCGAGCCGCGTCGGACGTTCGCCGTGGATGCGCACGCGGATGCTTACCGTGCCGCCCGGTGCGGCGGTTGCGTCGCCGGGCTCCACGTCGAGCGTCGTGCGGTAGATCGGCGCGATTTTCGCAAACGGCTGGAAGATGCGCGACGCCGCATTCGTGAAATGCTCCTGCTTGAAAATGTAAAAGCACGCGCCGATGCCGACGACCACCGCGGCCAATCCGAGCCGCACGAGCGCGGGCCGCATCTTTGCCGCCTGATGGAGATGGATGCTCTTGAGCGACGCATGATTTTCCCGCAGCACCGCCGTCCCGTGTTCGCTTCCGCCGTCGCGTGAAATTTGCAGGCTGTTGATGAGCCGGTTGCTCGTGCCGGGGCTCTGCCGCTCGATCGCGAGCGCGACCTGATCCTCCGTGAGCCGCACGTCTTTCCAGCGGCGGAAAAGCCAGCGTGCGAGCAGCACGAGCACGGCGATGAATACCGCGCTCGTCGCCACGCGCCCCCAGCGGGGCAGATGCAGGAGGATGTCGAGCGAGAACACCGCCCACAGATACGAGAGCGGCACGGCGACAAGCACCGCGAGCATTTCGAGCATGATCAGCAGCTTCCAGCGGCTCGTGTTGCGCTGCACAAGCTGCTTCAGCTTTTGCAACAATTCCGTCGAAGGCGCGAGCGATGGCTCGGCGGGAGGCGGAGAAATTTCGGGAGGCGGAGGGATCATGGGTGATTTGGAAAGCCACCCAAGAAACCTCCCCACGCGGGCAAGATTAGCTCCGATGTTCGGAGTTCGCCCGGCACTCACCGCCGCGCGGCATCATGAACTTCACACGCCGGAGAGGACGACATGATTGGCCTGCCGGCGAATAGAGAAGGGCGGCCTGGGGAGAGGGGGAACCAACCATCAAACCTTCAGCGATTCAGGGCGCGAAAAAGAACACCAACCCGCCAGTTCCGGGAGAGTACGACCATTTGTTCGGCGCCCCCGGCGTCCAGGCGCTGCGTCGGTGCTGGCTCGTGGATCGGAAGAAGTTGAAACCGGGGATCGCGCCGCCGCGCAGGATCGGGCTCTTGGGATCCAGCATCACCACCATCTCGGCGGACCATCCATCGTCGGCAATTTTCACTTTTGCGTCAGTCCCATTCCAGTCCACGCGGATGCCTTGCGACGTCGCTTGGACATCCATGATGCCGCCGCCAGAGGTGACTGCCGCCACATAGTAACCGGGCAATAGCGCGCCCACCGTGTCGGTCGCGAGATACGGGATGGGCTTTCCGAGATCCACAGACTTCACGCCGGCTCTCTCGATCATTTCCAGCGCATCGCGCTCGACGAGTTTTCGGGCGATGCTTTTTGGATCCTGGATGCAGCGAAATGCGAGATGGAGTTTGCCGTCGCGCACCGCGACCCAGACCTGCGTCTTCAAAACGGATGGCTGCGCCTCGTACGGATAGTCGAAAAAGCTGCCTGCAAATGAAGGCTCGCCCCACGCGGCTTCGATATGGCCGTCCATGACGGGATCGGCGCTCAGCACGGCTGCGTCCATCGCGGCGGATCGGAGCAGCGGACGAACCACGCGCACGGCGTTGTCGCACGATTTGCCGGCCGCTTTGGCCGCCGCCGTGGCGGCGCTGAAGATCCCGTCAGCGCCTGCGTCGAAGCCAGCTTTGTTTGTCGGCGCGACTCCGCTGGCTGGCTTCATGATCTCGGCGACGATTGTGTTCACGATAGTGCGAATGGCGGGTGAGTCGGTGTCCCATTCGGCAAATGAGACCGGTTGCTCCGGTTTCAAATCTGGCAGGCAAAACGGGGCGAAGGAGCGCGGCGCGGAAATGCGAACCCCGGCCATGTATTCATCGAGCGCGGGAAATCTGGCCCAGTCTTCCAGGGCGAGGAGCCAGTCGGCGGAGGTGCGCTGCAATCCGTCCTTGGTCATGGCCGAAAGTTTTTGCGCGGAATTGCAGCGCGTTGAGGCGAGGCGCGTCGCGCCGAAGCTATTTTTGAAATAGGCGACCCGCGCCCTTGTCTGCTCGTCGGTGGCAGTTTTTTCCGCCGCCTCGATCAGCGCCCATGCTTCATCGCAAACGGCAGGTGGAAAAACTTGCGTGAACTGCGCCACCTTGTGCAGCGATCCCATCATGCGAAAGCCGCCGCGCGTTTCTTCAGCGGTTGTTTGCTCCGTCCAGGCGCGTTCCAGGCGATCAAAATAGGCGCGCATCTTCGGCGCGACCGCCGGTCCGAAAAGCCCACGGCACCACACGTCCATCAGCGCCTCCACGTCCTGGTCCGGGTTCCAGAGGAGTTTTTCAACCATCCAAAGTTTTGGTCCATCCAAGCCCCAGTTCGCATAGGCCTCGGCGTAGAAGCCGTCAGCGCCACAGATCCTCGCTTGCCGAAGACCTTTCGCCATTTCGTGCGAATAGATGCGCGGGATCAGGAATCCGTCGCCGTAGAGCCACTCGTACATTCCGAGGTGCGAGGCCATCTTTCCCCACTCGGCAAAGCGGTCATCCAGCCGCTTGCGATAGCTCGGGTCGAACGCATCGGCCTGGGTTTGCGTGAGGTACGGCATCAAAATGGGATGCAGTTTTTCCAGCGGCGCCATGCCCAGCGCGCCATAGGCGAGGAAGCCGAGCCGCGCATCGGGATACTTCGCGGCGACCGGCGCTGCGACGGCGTTGTAAAATTTGAAGAAGCGATACGCACTCGCCTGCCGGCTCTTCGGGTCCACCCCGGCGGGGGTGTCGGCGAGACACTGCGCGCACTGGCAGAAACCTCCCGAATCGTTGACTCCCAAGCTGAAGGCATGAAACTTTTGCCCCTCCTTGTCGAAGGCCGCGAGGACGGTTTCCACCGTGATGCGCAGCACGTCGGGATTGCTCGTGCAGGGCTGCCAGTAAGTTGTCTTGGTCGGGATGGAACGCTGGCCGTTCAGTTCGGGGTAATACTCGGGATGAGCGCCATATTTTTTCGGATCGAAGATGGATCAGAAGTTATGATGGAACGCGAAACGCGCGGCACCACCCGAAGCGCGGACGCGCCAGGTCGGCCCGGCGCTTCCCGCGTAGCCGCTCCACGCGCGCGACTTGAAGGGCGGATTCTCCACCCACTTCCCGCACGGGATCAGCACCCGGTCGGTCTTCGGATACACCTCGCCCAGCGATCCGTGAAAATAGTGATCCACTGCCATGAACCGCCGGGCAAAATCTCCCTCCGCCCACACCAGCGGATTGCCGCTGTTTGTGCGGGCAGCGGCGGCGTAAATCACCGCGAACTCGGGAGTCACTTGGAGAATGTATCCCTCATCATCCAGCGTCTTGATCTCCTCCGCCAAAACCGCGCGCGCCTTTTCCGTCTCGCCGATGTAAATGGGGAACTGCCCGGCGGCGGGGTGAAAGTTGGCCTCGCGAATCTCCGTGAGCTTCCTGCCCGTGCATCGTTCAATCGCGCGGTTCAAGAAAGGACTTTTGCCACCGACGAAGACCGCTTGGCGCTCACCGTCGATCAAGGGAAAGGTGTTTTCGATCGGCCCGGCTGCGCGGGTGCTGGTGACGATCACCAGCAGTGCGATCAGCGCGCACGCTGCATTCAACAAGATCACCCTGAATGGAACGGAACCTGCCCTCAAACGCTTTGCATTTTTCACGTAAATAAGCGTAGGCGGGAGGATGACAGCTCTCAATCGTGACATCCGCGCCATCGTCTCCAGATTCGTCCGGCTGATTCTGCTTGGTTTAATGTGCACCTGCGCGATGTGCCATGCGATTCAAGCTGCGGAAGCCGTGAAGTTGTCGGCGGATGCGCTCGTGCTGACACCGGAGAATACGATCATTTTGGAAGGCCCCGGCTCCAGCGGGAAGTCGCTGCAGCATTACCTGCTGAAATACTACGTGAGCCCGGAGGCGGCGGCGAATTTTCCGATGCAGACGGTGGTGGATCGGAGCAAGAGCGAGGTGTTTCCGATCCTGAAAGACGCGCCTGCGCTGAAACTGCCCGAGGAAAAAAACATCATCGCCGTGGGCAACAGCCGGTTCCTTTCGCCGGAAGATCGGAAGCGTCTGACAGACAGCCCTGGATCGATCCTCCTCAAGCGGCAGGAGAATGTCGTGATCGTCGCGGGCGATCCGCTCGATGCGGCGAGCACTTTCCTCAACCGCGTCGCGGGTTTGCGGTTCTATGCGCCCGATGAAATCTGGACGAGCCGGCCGGGCAGCAACCAGATGGTGGTGAATGCGCTCGACGTTTTTCGCCCGCGCCTCTTCGCCACGACTTGGCTCGCGCCTTTCATCGAACGGAACCGTGAGTGGTCGCAGATGAACCCCGGGGCGGGCCGCCTGGCGATCATTTTCGTGAAGTGAGCCATCTCATGTGAATCGCCGCGCCCGGCCGTGGCTGGGTCGGACTGCGGGCGGTTCAGTCAATTGGTTTTTACGGACTCAATGAATCGGATCGAGAACAAATCCGCATCGCTCATCTCGAAGCGCAGCTTCACCGGTTTGCCCGCGTGCGCGCTCAGGTTGGCACCGCTTTTCCATTTCACGATGCGCGCGATGTGGTCGCCCCAGATCGGCTCGCAATCGTCGAGTTCGAATCCGGGGTGCGCTTTGCCATCGGCATCCTGGAGTTCCACGCGCATCTGGCCGGCGGCGCTGGTGGAGTAGTTGATCTCCAGTTCCTTGCCGGAAAATGTGAGCGTCTTGGTGATGAGTTCCCCGCCCGCGAGCGGTGCATTCACCGACGCGAATCCGTCGAGCCGCACTGTATAGCGGCGTCCGCCGGTGAGGAACAGGGACATCTCCGCATCGCCCGTCTGATGGATGCCGATGGCCGCGTAGTTTGCGCGGTTGGCCCAGCCTTCCTTGCCGATGCCGGGCCGGATGAAGGACTGTGTGAACTCGCGATCATATTTGCCGCCGCCGCGCGTGCTCATGAACAGAATGTCCGTGGCCGCACCGCGCTGATCCATGAATCGCGTAGGCGTGGCGACGTAGATGTGCGGCGCGCGGAAGTAAGGCTGCGTGCATGCGGTGTAGAGGTGCTCGTGTGGCAGGTTCGCCTCCATCTCGACGAATGGCGTCCAGTGAATGAAATCCTGCGACGTGGTGCGCGCGATGCCGCGCATGCCTTTGATGAAACGGCGGAAGTAACACACGTAACACTGTTCGCTCTCGGACCAGAACGCATAGTTTTGCGAGTCGAAATATTTGCCCCACTCCTCCGGCACCACAGGTTCATCCCGCAGTTTTTTCCAATGAATGCCATCCGGCGAGACGAACGCCTTCAGCCCGCCCGGCCCCCGCGTGTCGCGCACCGCGAGGTGATCCGGTCTCGGCTGATACGCCAGGCCGCCGAGCGCCTTGTATTTCTGATCGGCGGCCACGCCCGGCTTCGTGTCAATGAACGGCGTGAAGTTGTGGTTCACGAGGAACTCGTCCATGAGCACGATGTTCCCCTCGGGAAACGTCGGGTGATCGAACAGCCCGAGCTTCGGCAGTGTCCAGTGGATCGCGTCCTTGCTTTCCGAGTAGAGCGTCACCTCGCCCGCGTGATACTGCTCCCAACCTTCTTTCCAGTGATTACCGGGCTTCTTGTCGGCACGGTAATAAAACTGAAACTTATCCTCCGCCCTCAACACCGTGGCGTAATGCCCCTGCGGTCTCGGCTGCGAAACGGGCGGCATGAGCTGCGGCGTGTGAAGTTTGAGCGCGGTATTCTTCAACTCGCCGACCAGCAGCCGATCCACGAACAGCTCGCGCCGCGAGCCGATGTCGAGCGGCGTGTCGGCGGCGGATCCGTGGTGGGCGGCGAGCGCGGATAAACCAACGGCAAGCGCCAGGGATGATTTCAGGACGCTATTTGATGACATGGTGTGGGGTAAAGTGGGTGCGTCATTGCGGGTCGCTGCGGTTGCAGTCGGCTGAGAGAAAGAGGGACACTCTCGGACCTTGATTTCCGCGGTGTGAGCTTCAGTACCATTCCAATGATCCTTTCCCCGATGCTGGCGGCAAAGACTTTCGCGCGTGCTCCAATACATCACTTCATTCCGAAAATATCCTTGAGACGAATTTTGAAACCCTCGGAGGGCTTGGAGAGTTTGCCCTCCTTGTCGGTGTAGGTGACGAAGAGGAAAAAGTCGGTGTCCGCACGCAGGCCGGTGACTTGTTTGCCGGGCTCCGTCCAAGCCTTGCCGAGTTGCAGCGCGCCGCGCCCGTCGGCGTAGGGGCTGGCCCATACGTCGTAGCTTTTCGCTCCTTCGACGGGCTTGAAATGGACGAAGCACCGCGTTCCATCCGCGTCCTGTTCCGGGATGGTGATGCGATCCACGGGAACGGCCGCGCCGGTGCCGGTCACGAGCATGTCCTTGATCGGATTGCCGAGATCGGGAATGCCCGTCGGCACCGGCATCCGCAGCTTGTCGAGGCGTACGACCTCGTCGGACTTGTTCTCGGGTCGCGCGTATTCAGCGAGCAGGTCGCCGAGCAGCACGTCGTCGGCGCGCGTGGGCTGCGGGTCGTTCACATACATCGCGTGCGTGCGGCGCTCGACGATGATTTTTTCCAGCGTGAGCGGGAGATCCACCTGACCGTTGCCTTTTCCGAAATGCCCCCACCACGTCGAGCCGTTCTCGCGGTAGCGATCGTAGGGCGCATTCGACGGCAGCTCGAAGCGCAGGTAGCGCCAGCCGTCGAAATTGAAAAAGCTGCGACTCTGAGGATCGTCGCAATTCCAGTCGCTGAAAGTGCCGATGCTCATCCACCGCTCACCCTCCGCGTCGCGCACGCTGTACACCACGCGGCCCCAGTCGCTCGCGGCCTTCACCCACATCCCGAGGTGGCTCGCCTTGCCTGCGATCTGGATCGGCTTCGGCGGCACGAGCGTCGTGTAAAAGGGCATCAGCTTTTGATCCTTCGGCTGCGGTCCGAGATGCACGGCCAGCGCGTGTCCGCCCTGTGCATCGGGCACGTCGGCGTGCTGCGCAGTCATCACGCCGGGAAAACGCGCGATCTGGAGCGGGCTGTTGTTCGCGTAGATCGCGTCCGGTTCCTTCGAGAGTTTCCACTGGCCGTCGCCGGGATTTCCAATCCGCGTCGCAACCGGCCCAGGCCGGACATCCGAATGATCCGGCTCGCCGAGCGCGATCACCGCGTCGCCGGCGAGGCCCTCAATGTAGCATGGCGAAGTGCTGATCGTGAACGTGACGTGCCCATCCTTTTCTGGCAGCGCCGTCGCATTGTCCATCGCATCAATGAGCGTGACTTTCGCGCCCTTCGGCACCGTAAGGGTGACGGGCCGCTTGCCGCGCACCGTCCAGAACACCTGCGTGAGGTCGCCGCTCTTGTAGTGTTTGAACTGCATCGCATAGGCCGTGAGGCTCCCGGTCGGCAGCCACTTGGTGAAGTTCTTGCGATTGATGCGGTGCGTCATCGTCGCGAGCGCGCAGGCCGAAGGCTTCGGTGTCACAAAGGGGAGCCGGTTATACACGCCGCCGCCGTAGTGTTGCTCGCCCCAGTAGCCCGCGCACTCGATTCCCCAGCCGCCGATTTGCTGCGCGATGCCGTAGCCGTAGAGCAGCAGCGACACGCGCACCCAGTTGTCCGCCTGCTCGTTCATCGTGAGCGAGCCGGGCCGCGTCGGCAGGCACGGGCCTTCGACCATCACGAG
>JANXZI010000237.1 GCA_025355595.1 Spartobacteria bacterium | reverse complement strand
ATCCAACTCGGCAAGACCGTGACGCGCGGCCTCGGCGCGGGCGGCGATCCGGAGATCGGCTATCAGGCTGCGGAGGAGGCCGCGGATGAAATCAAGGGCGCCGTCGAGGGAGCGGACATGATTTTTCTCTGCACGGGACTCGGTGGCGGCACGGGCAGCGGAGCGGCGGCGCTCATCGCGCACATGGCGCGCAGCGCGGGCGCGGTGGTCGTCGCGTTTGCCACGATGCCGTTTGGCTTTGAGGGGAAAAGGCGGCGCACGCAGGCTGCGGAATCTCTCGCGCAGATCGAACAGCAGGCGGATCTCGTGGTGTGCTTTGAGAATGATCGGCTCGGAGAAACCGCACCGCACAACGCGGGCGTGCAGGATGCGTTCGTCGCGGCGGATCAGATTCTTTCGCACTCCATCCACGCGATTGCATCGCTCGTGCGGCGCGGCGGGATCATCCCCACGGGACTCGACGATCTTTCCGCCGCACTGCGACGCTCGCAGCCGCGCTGCCTCTTCGGCTACGGCGAGAGCGACGGTGTGAACCGCGCGCACGAGGCGCTCGCGCGCGCGTTAAAAAGTCCGCTCATGGACAAGGGCAGGATGCTCGCGGACTGCAACTCGGTCGTGATTCACCTCGCGGGTGGATCGGATCTCACGGTGCAGGAAATCACCACCGTGATGGACGAATTCAACAAGCACATCGGCGATGACACGCGGATTGATTTCGGCCTCGCGACGGATGCGAAACTCGGGCGCAGGCTGTGCGTGACCATCATCAGCTCCACCAGCGCGCAGGAGGAGGCGGCGGCACCTACGCCGGTGAAACGCACGCCGCTCGAACGCGACCTCCGAACGCGCTCTGGAAACGCGCCCGGAGGTCGCATTCCACCCGCACCAGCCCCCGCGCCCGTGCCCTGCGCAGTCGAGGCTCCCGAATTTGAACCCGAGGACGACGAGGAGGAACTCCAGCCCGCGGCAATACATGATCCGGCACCCGTTGCAGCCGTGAAGACCTCACCTCCCGCGCAGACTTACCGCAAACCCGCGACGGAAAAAACCGCGGCAGCGAAGAAGGAGGAGAAGGCCGAGCAGATGACGCTGGAGCCGGCGAACCGCGGACGCTTTGAAAAATCCGAGCCGACGATCGTGGACGGCCAGGATCTCGATGTGCCGACTTTCCTGCGGAAAAATCTGAAGCGGAAGTAGCGCCGTCCTCCGCAGTAAAAAACAAAACGGGAGCCCCGCGCTCGCAGGACTCCCGTCTGAAATGTTGCTCGTTTCGTTCGCCTACACGCGCGGTTCGCGCACGCCGTCGGAGCGGGAGCCGGTGACCACGAGGCGGCGACCCATGAAGTCCTTGTCGTGCAGCGTGTCCACGGCGCGGATGGCCTCGTCCACCGTGAGCATGGTCACGAAGCCAAAGCCCTTCGAGCGCTCCGTGTCGCGGTGCGTGACGATCTCGGCGTTCTGCACTTTGCCGACGCCGTTGAAGAGGTTCATCAGGTCGCTCTCCGCGGCATCGTAGCTCAGGTTGCCGACGTAGAGGCGCGGCGAGGTGACCTCGATTTCTTCCGGCGGCCCGCTGCGGCGGCGATCGCCCTCGCGGCGGTCGCCCTGCGGACGGTGGTCGTTTTTTCCGCGAGCCTGCTCAGGGCGCGAGGGCGAGGCGGCCTTCGCGGGCTTGCGGGAGAAAAGGCCGAGGAACTTCTGCCAGAGGGACAGCTTCTTCGGCGCTTCGGCATGGGAGTCGCGCCGGGCATTCCGGTCGCGGGGGTCGCGGCTTTCGTCGCGATATTGGGGGCGGCGGCGTCCGCCACCCCCTTGGGGGCGGCGACCACGGGGCCGGGATTCGTTGCTGTTCATTCGTTGCGGTTGGATTTGAGGTTGCGTTGCCAAAGCCGGCGCATTCTTCCACAGAGGAAAAATCCACACCCTCTCGGGCATGGATGGCAGCGGCTTCACAGCGTGCGCGGGCGGCGAGACAGACAGCGACACTTTCCCAAACCCGACGCGACGCGGATGCGGCGAACTCTGCCGCCGATGACACGGCCCGCCGGAGGGCACCCAGCAGATGAAATAGCAAACCAGTCATTCGGGTGTCGGAGAATTTGGGGAAATTGGCGCGGGCTGCTCGCCCGGCACACCGCCTGCCCTTTACCCCGCCAGCACGGCACCCGCAAGGGCGAATCTTCAGGGCAGGAGCAAAACTATCAGGGAGACGGCCATTGTGTCTTTGCGCCTTGGCGCGGCAGGAAATGTTGCCTATCCCAGCTCGAAACTCCAAGACTCCGCGAAGAACCACCATGCCTAGCTCCTACACCGCCGCGCAAATCGCCGAACAAGTCCAGGGGGAAGTCCTGGGCGATGCCACGACAGTTCTGACCGGCCTCGCACCCGCCGACTCGGCAAAGTCGGGCGATCTTTCCTTTGCCGAGAAGGAAGCCCACTTCCTCGCCGCGGAGCAAAGCGCCGCCAGCGCCATCCTGGTCTCCGGCCCGTTCACCTCAGCCGGGAAAGTCCTCATCCGCGTGCGCAATCCACGCGTGGCGTTTGCCAAGGTGCTCCCGCTTTTTTTTCCCGCCGAGCACCATCCCGCCGGGAAGCATCCGAGCGCCATCATCGCCGCCACGGCAGTCGTGCATGAGACGGCGCACATCGGGCCGCACTGCGTCGTCGGCGAGCGCGTCCGCATCGGTGCGGGCTCCGTGCTCATGGGTGGGAACCATGTCGGCCATGACTCGCAGTTCGGCGATGATGTTCGTTTGTTTCCGAATGTCGTCGTCTATGCCCGGACATCCATCGGCCATCGCGTCACCGTCCATGCCGGCACGGTCATCGGTGGAGATGGCTATGGCTATGTCTTCGACGCTGGCATCCACCGCAAGATCCTTCAGGTCGGAAATGTCGTCATCCACGACGATGTGGAGATAGGTGCGAATGCCGCGATTGACCGCGCCGCATTAGGTTCCACCGTGATAGGATCGGGGACTAAGATTGATAACCTCGTCCATGTCGCGCATAATGTGACGATCGGCCGCCATTGCCTCATCATGGGGCAGGCCGGTTTTGCCGGCAGCACGCGGCTCGGGGACTATGCGGTCATAGCATCCCAGTCTGGGATAGCAGGACACCTGAGCATTGGCAGCCAGGCCACCGTGGGCGCAAAGTCCGGCGTAATGCGGGATGTGCCGGACGGCGGCGTGGTCTTGGGGATCCCCGCGATGCCGGACAAACAGGCGAAGCGCCAGATTATTGGCATAATGCAACTCCCCGAGACGACTAAGCGCGTGCGGGAGTTGGAACGGCTGGTGAAACAACTTACAGCCCGGCTGGATGCCACCCATCCGGCTGCTGGCGTCTAAGCCCTCCGCCCTCCACCGTCTCCGGCAGCAAACCTGCCGGATTGTCATCGCCATAAACGAAGTGCGGACGGTGCGACATGCACACCGTCCGCACGAAAGATCAGATGCTGCCTGCGGGTTTACTTGGTCGGAGGCATAAGCACTGTGTCAATGACGTGAATCACGCCATTGGTTGCCTTCACGTCGGCTTTCACAATCTTGGCATTGTTGACCATCACGCCTTTTTTCATGACTTTGATGTTGAGTTCCGCACCATTGGCGGTCTTCGCCATCATAGTCTTCACGTCAGAGGACATGACGGCCTTGCCCTCGATCACATGATAAGCAAGAATCATGGCGAGCTTTTGCTTATTCTCCGGTTTCAGGAGATCTTCCACAGTGCCCTTCGGCAATTTGGCAAAGGCTTCGTCGCTGGGAGCGAAGACCGTGAAAGGGCCCTTTTCTTTCAGCATGGAAGTCTTATCCGCTGCGTCGAGCGCGGCGGTGAGGGTCTTGAACATGCCGGTGGATTTGGCGGTATCAACGATATCGTCTGCGGCGAAGGACGCAGCGACGAGGAGGCCGCAAGCGGCGGTGAAGGCGAGGAATTTTTTCATGGCTTAGTTAGTTGGTTGGGTTGGGTTTCTTGGTTGCCAGTGTTCTTCGCGTGCCCCGCCAAGCCGGATGCCACTAAATTAGCATAGGGCTGAATTTATTTTCAACTGCACGGCCATTCCGCTTTGCTTCCTTCAGGGGAAAAACAAAGTGCGCGGGACACCGGAGGCAGCCCGCGCACTAGAGAATGTTTTCCCCGCGCAATGCGGGCGGGACGGTGGCGTCCGCTTACTTGTTCTTCTTTTTCTTCTTCTGCTTGCCGCCGGTGGCGGCAATCTCCTCGTCGGAGAGGCTGCCGTCGTTGTTCGTGTCGAGGGCCTTCAGTTCGGGCTTGCCGGCTGCGAAGTCCTTCTTGAGGGCGTCCACTTCGGTGCCGTCAATTTTGCCGTTGGCGTCTTTGTCGTAGGAAGCGAGGATGTCCGCGCCGCCCTTCTTGCCCGCCTTGCCGACCTTGCCGACCTTGCCGGCCTGTGCGGGGAGGGCGAAGGCGAGGCTGAGGGCCGCGATGGTGAGGATGCTGAGGATGCGTTTCATGATGTTGGTGAGGTGTGGTTGTGTGTTTTTTTGGGGAGGCCCGCGGCGACGGCGACCGCCCGCAGTGGGATGCCGCGCTGCGACCCTTCCGTCTGCTCAATAGCGAGGGTCGTCCGGAACGGGACGCAAAAATGTCGATTGCATGAAAATGCAGCAATGCGCGCGGCAATCGGGGGTATTTTCGACAAACCTGTTGACACTGCCAGAAGCCGCTGAGATACGAAAATAGTTCCCACTACTCACGCCATGGCCGACGAAACTACCACCCCACCCGCAGACCCGAACGACGAAGCCGACTTGAAGGAGACCATCCGCATCACGCTTCCACCGAAGGGCGAGACCCCCGTCGCGAAGCGCGAGACAGTGCGCGTGAATCTTTCGGAAACGGCTGGAATCTCGCCGAAGAAGGAAACTTCAAAGGTGTCTCTCCCTACTTCGGGAATCGCCACGCCGCCACCGATGTCGCGCCCGTCCGCGCCGCCGGCACCGCCGCCACTCTCCAAGCCGATGAGTGGCCTGACTCCGCCGCCGAAACCGCCGCCACTCGTCAGCAAGCCGACCATCCCACTCAAGCCGGCCCCGTCTGGCGTCGTCCCGCCTCCGGCGCCGGGAGTCTCCGGCATCGTCGCAAAGCCCGCGTCGCCGAAAAAGGAAACCGCGCGCATCAGCCTGCCGACGGACGCGCCAAAGAGTTCCGCGCCCGCCCTTCCGAAGGCTACGGTGAAAATGCAGCAGACGCAGCCGCTGATGAAAACGCATGCCGCGCCGAGCGGCATCCAGCAGGCATCCGGGCAGTCGGGAATCAAGAAAACCGTCAGCCCGGCAAACGTCGCGCCGCAGATTTCCTCATCGCCAGCCAAGACAGACACCCTCGGCATCGTCCTCACCATCCTCGCCTTCCTCGGAGCGATCGGCGCAGGCGTCTTCACCTACTTGGTTTACGTGGCGGCCCAAACGCCCGATTGGGCGCTGCACTAGCCCCTCATCTTACCTCCCATCATGGCCAGCCCGAACGTCATCATTCTCTCCGACTCGAACTTCGACGCCGAAGTCGGCAAAGCCACTCTGCCCGTGCTCGTGGATTTCTGGGCTCCGTGGTGCGGGCCGTGCGTGCAACTCTCGCCGCTGATTGATGAGATCGCCAACGAGCGCGCCGGCAAGGCCATCGTGGCAAAAGTGAACGTGGACGAGAGCCCCGCGCTCGCCGGAAAATTCCGCGTAAACTCGATTCCCGCGCTGCTCTTTTTCAAGGGCGGGCAGCCGGTCGGTCAGCTCATCGGCCGCCAGCCGAAGGCCGAAATCCTCTCGAAACTCGACGGGCTCGCGTAGGCGCATCGAAAGTTGCGCGGGCTTCAGCCCCGCACAACATGGCGGGAGGAGGGCATGCACGCGCATGAAGCTCATGCCAAATTTTGGCAGACGAATTCTGCCCGCGGAAAATCACCCCGAGGCGGCGGCAGGCACGCTGGAATTGCCGAGCGATCCCGCGCACCGCGCGAGTTTCACCTCGAGATCGCGCACGGCTGCCATCGAAGGCTCCAGCATTTTTTTCTGCGCCTGGGAAAAGGCCTCGACCGGCTGGAAGACCTGCTCCAGCTCCACATAAAACCGCTTCACCGCGTGCCGAATGTGATCCTCCACGGCGCGCACCATGGCCTCGCGCTTCTCGTTCATCTGCCGCCGGTATTCCGCGATGATTTTCCGCCGCTTCGTGAGCGCCACGACCGTGCCCGTCAGCGCGCCGACTCCCGCGATGGTCCCGGTGATGTCGAGGATCGTCAGCTTCGTCAGCGCCCCGGCCACCACCGCGCCGATCCCGCCTGCGGCGAAAACGCCCGCCGGCACGCGCAGCCAGCTCGCCGTGTCGGCAAAGACGCGCTGCATCTGCCGCTGGAATTCCGCGCCCTGCGTCCGCTCGATCAGCGCGAGATCGATCCGGGTCAGCAGCGCCGTGCGCTGGTGGGTGAAGTCCGGGAGCATCGGCAGATCGCGCGAAGCAAACGAGCGCTGCATGAGCTCGTGGACCTGGTGCCACACGCTCTTCATGTCCGCCTCGATGAGTTCCAGCGACTCGCGGACGATCTTCGTCAGCGTCTCGCGCTGGCGGTTTTCGAGTTCCGTCTGGAAAAAATTCTCCAGGCCGCGCTTGCCGAACATCAGCTTCACGGTGCGCGCGAAGGTCAGCTTTTCGCGCAGCAAATCCTCGCCCTGCTGCTGCGTGCGCTCGGACGCCTGCGCGATCGTCCACAGTATCCCGCCGACCTGCCGGAAGCTCTGCTCCTGGCGCTCCTCCAGCACCGCACGCAACTCGCGCAGCTTCATCAGGTCACCATCCACCACTGCGGCGGCAGACGTGACCTGCTTGCTGAAGTCCGCAAAAATCACCTGCGCGCTGCGGCACACGCTGCCGAGTTTTTCCGCGCGCGCCGAGCCGTCCGTCACACTCGTCGCGATGTGTTTTTCCAGCGCATCAAATCCGCTCTCGTGGAGCAGCCGCGTGCGCGTGTCCGCATCCGCCGCGTGCTTCGCTTCCCACGCCTGCTTCGCGGAGACTGCAAAAATGGGGCAGCTCTCGCCGATTTTTTGCAGCATCGTCTGCCGCATGTGCGCGAGCACGGCATCCACTTCCGCTGGCGCACGCAGGTCGCGCTGCTGGAGCACGAATACCACTTTTTTCAGCCACTTCCGGTGCAGATGCTGGAGGAATTGCCACGCCGTCGCGCCCCACGGATTCACCGTGGAAAAAACGCACAGGCACAGATCCGCGAGCGGGAGAAACTGGCGCGTGATCTCCTCGTGCTCCGGCACGATCGTGTTCGTGCCCGGCGTGTCCACGATGTTGAAATCCGCGAGCACCGACGACGCGCGGTGGCACTCGGTGAGTTGCGGCGACACATGCACGTCGCGCTCCTCGTCCGCGTGCTTGAAGACGTAAATTTTGTCCGTCATCGGCAGCACATCCACCTTGCAGAATTCGCGTCCGAAAAGCGCATTCAGCAGCGAGGACTTCCCCGCCTTCACCTCGCCCACGACGACGAAAAGAAACGGTTCGCGCAGGCTGGTGCCAAGTTCGTTCAGCGTGCGGATGGTCTCCTTCGGCGCGCGCAGATCGTGCGCGAGCGTGCTCAGCGAAAACAGCGCCGTGCCGAGATCCGCGCGAGTCTGGAAGAAGGATTCGCCGAGCATGTGCTCTACCGCGCCGCGCCGCCGCCGGTCGCCGCGGATGCCGGAGGTGTCTCGGGCGCGGGCGACTGCTGCTTTTTCGGATCATCGGCCACGGGCGCCGTCGCGGGCTTTGCCGGCTGTCCCTTTTTCTTCGGCGGCAGCTCGTGGTGCATCTTCAGCAGCTCGCCCACGGTCACAAATTTGAATCCCTTCGCGAGCAGCGCGTCGAGCGTCGCGGGCATCGCGTCAATCGTCGTCTTGTGGATGTCGTGGCAGAGAATGATGGAGCCGCTTTTCGTCTCCTTCATGATGATGCTCTCGGTCTTCGCCGGCGTGCGGTGCTTCCAGTCGAGGCTGTCCACATCCCAGAGGATGACCTTGTAATTCCACACCGCATTCGCCCACGTGCGCTGCGTCGTGGTGAAGGCGCCGTATGGCGGGCGCATGAGCGTCGGCGTCACGCCGGTCGTCTGCTTGATCACATTGTGCGCGCGATCGAGCTGATCCTTCACCGCGGCCTCGCCCATCTTGTTGAGCTGCGGATGATCCCACGAATGGTTCGCGATCTCATGGCCTTCCTCGACGATCTGCTTCGCGACCTCGGGGCTCTGCGCGACGCACTTCCCGAGGCAGAAGAAGGTCGCCTTGATGTTGCGCTCCTTCAGCATTTTCAGGACGCGCGGCGTCTGCGTCGGGTGCGGACCGTCGTCAAAGGTGAACGCAATGTACAGGCCGTCCACATGGCATTCGGAGAACGTAATCCGCGCCGGGCCCTTCGCCGGTTCAGGAGAAGGAACGGCTCCCGGTGCAGTGGCCGGAGCAGTCCCTGCCGGCTGCTCCGCGGCACACGCGGGAAGGCTGCACACGATGAGAGAGAAAAGGAAAGAGCGGAGCATCGGTGCCGCCGAGCAAACGCGAGCAGGGGTGATTCCGCAAGCCTGCAACTTCGCCGCAGGCGTCTTAATCCTATTCGTAATCCTATTCATATTCTCCGCAGCGTCTGCACAGAGCGCGCAAATCAAAGAGTAGGATGAGGATTCCGCTGAAGAATCGCCTCTCTTCACACCGCGAAGGCCATCCGCACTTTCACCTCGTCGGATTCATCGCGACCCGTGAACTCGACTGGCACGCCGCTTCCCTCGTCGAGCACGCCCGGCGCGCGCACGAGCAGCCGCGCATCGGCCTCCGGCGGGAGCCTCACCTTGACCACGCCGCCATCGTGAGTGACCGCGCCGATCCACATCGTCGGGATTCACGTCGGTTTCTGCGGCATCCGAATCTCCTCGGCGGCAAACGAACGCAGCACCGTCGCACCGATCCCCGCCACACTCATCCGCGCAAAATCCCGCCGCGAGATCCGTTTCATTCGCCAGCGCGGTCGGTGCTGCGGTCGCCATTCATCGCGCGAAATTCCGGGCCCTGCCGCGTAGTGTCAAGCCCGGCACTGATGCCACGATGAGTCAAAGGCGCAGCATCGTTCGCCGGCCGCGGTGAGTCCGGTCTCGCTGCGCGCTACGGGCGCGGCGCGGGATTCAGGATTTGCGGTGCGCCCAGCGGGGTGGTGCCTGCTGCGCCGCGCGGAGCCCGCTCTTGAAAATCGGCTATCTTCGCCTCCTTCTGCTCGGGGGTGAGGAGATTGTTCACGGCGTCGTGCAGCTTTTGCGGGATTTCCCCGGGTTTCGCATTTCCGGATTTCACGATGTCATCGTAGGCGGTCTCGATTGCTTTGAGCTGATCGGCCGTGAGGTTTGCGCGGCCGAACATCATCTTCGTCATCGAGAGCGTGCGGTTCTTCGTGATTGCGGCCTTCTGCCCGGCAGTCAGCACGTCCTGCACGGCCTGGTAGTTCGCGCGCTCGCGGCCTTCGCCGCCGCCGGCCTCGGCGACGACTGCCTTGATCTTTGTCTCCTGCTCGGCAGTCAGCGTGACCCCGTCCGTGAGCGACTTGATCACCTGTGCGACCTGCGCGTCCTTGCGTTTCGCCATCTGCTCGGGAGTGAGCACGTCATCGAGCTCCTTCTGCGACTTGCGGTAGATCTCCGAAGTGCCTGCAAACACACCCTGATATTCCTTCTGCGCTTTCGCGATCGCATCCTTGTCCTGACTCTTGAAGGCATCCCCCATCGCCTGCTGCGCGGCCTTCATCTTGTCGGCATTCTTCGCATTAAATTCCTGCACGGCCTTGTCGCGTGCCTCGATGATTTTCATCATCGTGTTCTGCTGGTCGGGCGTGAGAGGCACGACCTTGTTGACGCTCTCGATGTACCATTCGGAAGGCGACTTCCCACCGGCACGCGCGAGCGCCGCGCCGGGATTCCCGCCGCTGTTGTTGATGATCACGCCACCGCGAAACGCCTGGCCCGACTGAGGGGCCAGCGGCTTGACCTGCGGGCGCGTAGGCGCAGGGCTGATATCATCGGCGGCAAAAATGCTCACCGTGCAGAGGACGGCGGACGACAGGGTGAGGATGAAGCTGTTTCGCATGGGAGGAGTTGTGGGGTTGGAGTTGTGGAACGGGGAACCTGTTCGATCACTGCATCCGGGGATGAATGTTAGTCCTGAAAGGATGAAAACATGATGACAGCGGCGAGAGCATTTCCCGCTGGGGGCGCATCCATGTGAAGAAAATCCCCGTCGAGCGTGGTGCCTACCTCGCAAAATATCTCTCGAAGGAGCGGCCTCCCTGCCTGAAAGGCTGGCGGCTCTGGGCGGGATTCGGCGGATGGGATTGGACGCGGGTCAAGGACATCATCCGCGATTCGCCATTTTGCCGCATCTACCGCGCCTGCAAAGAATGGCTCGGCTGGACGGGGCGAAAAGGTTTCTTCGACCGGATGCGTTTCGTGGGATGGCTGGAAATGCGCTCGGCAGTCGAGGGGTGGATTGACGGCTGCGGCCCCGGAGGAAAACCACTCTGGATGTGCTGCCGTGCGGAATTGACGGAGGGGGCCACCGTCGAGGTTCCATTTTGAAAGGGTATTGCCATTTGCAGCATTGGGTAATACCATCGCCTTATGACAACGATCACCTGCAAGCTTCCCGAGAAACTGTCCTCGCAGCTCGACTCCCTCGCGCGTGCGGAGCGGCGCTCCAAATCCGCGCTTGTTCGCGAAGCACTGGAGCAACGGGTGCGCGAGAAGCGGCCTCGCGGGCCGGTGCGTGCCTTAGAATTGGTGAGGCACCTTCGCGGCTCCGTGAAGGGGGCACCGTCCGACCTCGCGACAAATCCGAAGCACATGAAAGGATTCGGTGCGTAGTCCCAGCATCATCGTGGATACCGGCCCCCTGGTCGCGTTTCTCACCGAAGCGGAAGCCCTGCATGGATGGGTTGCATCGAAGTTTGCCGAGTTGCCCGCGCCCTTCGTCACATGCGAGTCAGTCCTCGCTGAGACTTACTTTCTGCTTGCGCGTATGCCGGACGGTCCCCGCCGGTTCTTTGATCTACTCGGGTCGGGGCTGCTGGAAATCAAGATGTCCGTGCTGGCCGAACAGGAGGCGCTCGGGAAGCTGATTCACAAATACAAAGACCTTCCCATGTCGCTCGCCGATGCGTGCCTCGTCCGCTTGGCGGAACTGCATCCCAAGGCTTCCGTCTTCACTCTCGACACGCATTTCCGCGTCTATCGGAAGCACGGCAGGCAGCAAATTCCGGTCGTCATGCCGTGAAGCTCTCACTCTTTCTCTAGCCCGCGCGGCAATGAGCGCCCTTTGAAAACCCTCCTGAGGCTGCGAGTCAGCCTCTCCACTGCTGAAGCTGCCGGGGAGTCGAACACGAAACTCGGCTGGCAGCGCGGCTTTGCGCTCCGCTTTTTCGGTCGTCAGTAGCCCGCGCAGTCTGCCAACCGAAATTCTTTTCCTAACTCGGGTTTCTGTTGCGCTGCGTTGTAGCGGATCGTCATCCACTGTCCACCGCTTCGGGATAGGATGAGTACGCGCCCGTAAATTGGGTGCTCGGCGTAAGTCTTGGGATGCTCCTGCGTGACCTCGAATCCGAATTTTGGATCAGCGAGAAGCGCCCCAAGCTCGCAACGACGGCCTTCGATGCCGATGACAAAGTCGGGAAAGAACCCTCGACCATCCGCGAGCAAGACCTGAACACTCCAAGGCTTGTGTGGTTCGTTGCGGTGCCACCAGTTCACGACGCCTGCCATATCGGCATCAAGCATTCGTGCAAAATCCATTTCCCACGAATTCATGCCCTGCGGTTCCGCACGATAGACATTCAAACGGGACGTGTTCAGCGCAGTATCGCTTTGCAACCGGGGCGGGATTTCCTCCTCGGCTTCCTCGACTTCAAAGTGCGCTGCCACGGCCGCCTTTTGTGCGTCGTAGAGCAGTTCGGGATGCGTTGTGAGGATGACATCGAGCATCGCGCCAACTTGGTCTGTGTCGTCCGCGATCTCCGTCAGTCCATCCTCTCGCAAGGTTGCGGCGAGTTTCTTCAGCAACTCACGTCGGAGTTCACGCGGGTCAAAAATTTCATTGCGCGTGAGAACGCGCAGCGCAGCGCGTGCGGCTTGCTCCGGGTCCATGGACGCCTTCGCAAGCCCGAGTTCGAGCTGCTGTGTGAAAATTTCCAGCTTCCGTGTCTGGACATCAATCTTCGCGGCGAGCGCCCGAATGATGTCTCGCGACGAAACGGTGAATCGTTGCGCGCAGTCGCTCTCGGTCGCGTCGTTGTCCGGCGAAATCACCTGCGTCTTGAATCGCCGGGGCACGCC
This sequence comes from Spartobacteria bacterium, assembly GCA_025355595.1. Classification (GTDB taxonomy): domain Bacteria; phylum Verrucomicrobiota; class Verrucomicrobiia; order Chthoniobacterales; family Chthoniobacteraceae; genus SXWH01. The sequence goes on along the minus strand of JANXZI010000237.1, from coordinate 61 downwards.
GGTTCGCAGGGCGTATTTGAACGCCCGCTGGATGGATGGCACCGGGTTCGCCTGTTTGTCG
>JANXZI010000236.1 GCA_025355595.1 Spartobacteria bacterium | reverse complement strand
CACGGGCGTGCCGCACGCGATCGTGTTTGTGGAGGATTTGGAAAAGACGGACATCGTACGCCTCGGCGCTGCGCTGCGCCATCACACGCACTTCGCGCCGAAGGGGACGAATGCGAACTTTGTCGCGAAGCTTCCCGGCGGCGGCATCGCAATCCGCACTTACGAGCGCGGGGTGGAAAATGAGACGCTGGCGTGCGGCACGGGCGTCACGGCGGCGGCGCTGATTTTTGCGAGGCTCGCCGGCGCGGCTTCGCCTGTGCGCGTGAGCGTGCGCGGGGGCGACATGCTGCAAGTGGGATTCGAGACTGACGGCAATGGCTGGAAGAATGTGACGCTGACAGGGCCAGCGGACTTTGTTTTCGAGGGTGAGGCTGCGGTGAAATGACGGAATCCGAATGACGGACGGGCGGGCGTTGTTTGGCCTTTGGTTCGTTGGTTTCGGTCGGCCTGCATTTTTTCTGTCGGCAGGTGCGAGTGGATGCCCTGCGCACGCGGTCCATCCCGCCGCCTTCGCCCATCCTGCCCGCCGACGAATCGTCGGCGCTACATTTCCGCCGCCGTTCGTCATTCGTCCCTCGTCATTTTCCTTTGCCTCCCCTCCGCGTGCGGCTACCATATTTACAAAATCCCCACCCACTATGATCGAACTAGAGGTTTACGCCGCAGGCATCCGCAGTCTGGATAAAATCCTGGAACTTGACCATGAGCTCGAGGCGATCCCGGGACTGCACTACAAGGTGGATAGCAACCATGACATCATCTACCTGGAGTTCGAGCATCCGGCGGTCTCGGTGCAGGAGCTAAAGGGGATTTTTGCGAAGCTCGGGCTGGATGCGAAATTCGTCGGGACGATCCCGCCGGAGCTGAACCCGAAGAAGACGCGGACGCAGCCGATTCGCCTGCCGGTCTAGGAGCGCGAACAGCGCATGTTTCGGAACGACGAATGGACTTGAATTTGCACGGATAGGAATGGCTTCCCGCGGGCTTCACTCGCTGGATGAAGCGGCATTTTCGCCCTTCGGTTTGCCTCCATCTGTCTTCGTGTCCATCCGTGTCCAATCGTGGCTTCCCGACTGCGGAAATTGGGTTCAAAGCACGCACGCATGATCACCGCACTGGGCCGCACGACGATGGAGTCTGTCCAATATCTCGGGCAGCTCGGGCTGCTCACGTGGGAGACGGTGAAGGCGATGTTCGTCGCGCCGATCCGCTGGCGGCTGGTGCTCCAGCAGATCATCGAGGTGGGCTCGCGCTCGCAGGTCGTGGTGGCGGTGACGGGCGTGTTCACGGGCGCGGTGTTTGCGGCGCAGATTTATTTTCAGTTCCAGCGGTTCGGCATGGGGACGGCGGTCGGCTCGGTCACGGCGCTCGCTCTTTTCCGCGAACTGGGGCCGACACTCACGGCGCTGATGGTCTCGGGACGCGTGGGCGCGGCGATCGCGGCGGAGATCGGCACGATGAAGGTGACGGAGCAGGTGGACGCGCTGCGCTCGATGGGCGTGCATCCGATCGACTATCTCGTGGTGCCGCGCTCGGTGGCGCTCATAGTCTCGATGCCGCTGCTGGTCGCGGAGGCGTGCGCGTTTGGCATCATCGCCTCCTACGTGATCGCGGTCCAGATGCTGGGCGTGGCCGAGGCGCCGTATCTGCGCTATCTGAATAATTACACGCACCCGAGCGACGTTGCGATCGCACTGATCAAGGGCTTCGTTTTTGCGGTCATCATCGCGTGCGTGGCGTGCCACGAGGGGATGGAGACCGCCAACGGCGCGGCGGGTGTGAGGCGCGCGCCGACGCGGGCGGTCGTCATCTCGTCGCTGTCGATCCTCGGGATGAATCTCGTCCTCACGTTCGCGCTGAACATCGTCTTTCCCTCGAGCCGATGATCGAAGTGCGACAGCTCTCGAAAAGTTTCGGCGGCCGGCCCGTGCTCCGCGAAGTCAACCTGACGATGGAGGAAGGAAAAACACTTGTCGTGCTCGGTCGCTCCGGCTGCGGAAAAAGCGTGGTGCTGAAGCATCTCATCGGCCTGCTGAAGCCGGACGCGGGCTGCGTCCTCGTGGATGGCGAGGACATCACAGGACTGCCCGAGCGGAAGCTCACGGCGGTGCGCAGGAAAATCGGCATGCTGTTCCAGAGCGCGGCACTTTTCGACTCGATGAGCGTGGAGCGGAACCTCGCCTTCCCGCTGCGCGAACTGGGCATGACGGACGAGAGGGAAATCGATGCGCGCGTCGCTGAGGCGCTCGACATGGTGGGGCTCGGCGGCGAGCAGATGAAGATGCCGGCGGATCTTTCCGGCGGCATGCGCAAGCGCGTGGGCCTCGCGCGCACGATCGTGGGCCGGCCGCGCTGTGTGCTCTACGACGAGCCGACGACGGGGCTGGATCCGATCACCACGGACAGCATCAACCACATGATTCGGCGCTTGCAGCGCAAGCTCCGCGTCACTTCCATCGTCGTCACTCACGATATGAAGACTGCCTTTCACTGCGCGGACCGGGTCGCGCTCCTGCACGAAGGACGCGTGCATTTTGACGGAACGGTCGAGGAATTGCGCGCCTCCAAGGATCCGGTAATGACGGACTTCATCGAGGGCCGCAGCGGCGAGACGGACTAGCCGGCATGAAGATCGATTCGCGAGGCATCGAATGGAAAGTGGGGCTCTTCATGCTCATCGGCCTGGGGCTGATCGCGGGCATGGCGATCCAATTTGGGAAGCTCGGGCAGGGGCTGAAAAAGTATTACGTGATCACCGCCGAGTTTCCGAATGCGAGCGGACTGCTGAAGGGCGCGGACGTGTACATGGCGGGCGCACGGGTCGGGTTCACGGCGGATGCGCCACAACTGATCGAGAAGCGCTTCGCCGTGAAGGTCGTGCTGAAAATCAAGGAGGGAGTGAGGATTCCGCGCGGCTCCTCCATCCTGATCGGCGCGTCGGGATTTCTCGGCGACGCCTTTGTGGGGATCAATCCGCCGGCGAATCCGAACCTCAACGACAACCTGAAAAACGGGGACTATGTGATCGGCACGCGGCTGGAAGGCTTCGGCGATCTGGCGGTGAAGGGCGCCGACGTCATGGACGAGCTGAAGAAGCGGCTCCAGGAACTCGAGACGCCGATCAAGGACATCCGCGAGCGTGTGCTCTCGGACAGGAACCTGAAGGCGATTGACGAGACATTCTCATCGCTGAGCGAACTGACACGCGACCTGAAGGGCAGCGTGAAGGGCATTGACGATGTGATCGCCAAAGCGAAGGAAGCCGTGGAAACCGTAAAGGACACGTTCGGATCGGTGAAGGCGCCGATTGCCAAGATTGATGCCGCGGCGGCCGATCTGAAAGTCACGCTCACGAGCGTCAAGAGCGCCGCAAACTCGGCGGACCGGGCGCTCGAATCCGCGAGGCTGCTGATCGGAAAAGCGAATACTGGCAAGGGCTCGCTCGGCCTGCTGCTCGCGGACAAGGAAACGGGCGACAACCTGAAAGCGCTGATCCAAAACCTCCGCGAACACGGCATCCTGTGGTATAAGAACAAGTCGAAGTAGCCTGGGGCTGACGCATCAGGATGACGCGTCGCTCCGCGGAGGAAAACCGATGTGGAAGGACGAAGGCGCCTGCGGCGGGCTCAACGCCCAACCTCCAACGCCCAACGCCCAAAGCAACCAGCGCTTCGCGCTAGGATTCTGCACTTGGGCGTTGGGCGTTGAGCGTTGAAACGCTCCCCAAACTTTTGCTGCGCCAGCCCTGCGAAGCAGTCTGGCGGCGTCGCTTTAATGCAAATTCACGCACTCTGCTCTGGCGTGCCCCCTGCTGTGGCGTGACGCTCACGGCACACCCATGAACACCGGCCCCACCATCACACTCCTGCGGGCGCTCTTCATCGTGTTCACCGGGTTTCTCGGCTCGGAAATCGGCAACAGCATCTGGGGCTCTCCGAGGCTCGGCATCTGCGGCGGCGTCGCCTTTGGCCTCTGCGTCGTCCTAGCCGACCGGCTGCTGAAGGGCTTTTCGCTGCGCATGTTTTCCTCCGCCACGTTCGGGTTGCTGCTCGGCTTCATCGCCTCGCGGCTGCTGCTGGCGTCCGGCGTGCTTTTTCGCACTCCCGATGATGTGAAGTGGCTCATCAGTCTCACCGTCTATGCCACCTTTGGCTACATCGGCATGATGCTCGCGATGCGCAGTAACCGTGACGAATTCACGCTCATCATCCCCTACATCCGCTTCCGCGATCAGAGCCCGAACGACTTGCCGATCCTCGTGGATTCAAACATCATCATTGATGGACGCCTCGCCGAACTCGTCGCCACGGGCTTCCTCTCGCGTTCGCTGATCATCCCGCGCTTCATCCTCGAGGAATTGCAGACGCTCGCAGATTCGCACGATCCCGCGCGGCGGGAAAAGGGGCGCCTCGCGCTATCCCGGCTCCAGGATTTGCAGCGCGACCCGACACTCACCGTCACCATTCACGAGGTCCCGGTGGATCCGTTCGCCGCCGTGGATTCAAAGCTCATCCAGCTCGCGAAAATGCTCAGCGCACGGCTGCTCTCCAACGACGGCAACCTGTGCAGCATCGCGCGGCTCCAGGGCATCACCGCGCTGAACCTGAACGATCTGAACAAGGCCCTGCGCCCCGTCGTCGCCGCGGGCGACCAGATCACGCTCACGCTGACAAAGGAGGGCCGCGAGCCGCACCAGGCTGTCGGCTACCTCACGGATGGCACGATGATTGTCGTGAACCACAGCCGCGCACAGGTCGGAAAAAATGTTCGCGTGGCGATCAGTTCCGTGCGCCAGACGAGCGCAGGCCGGCTCTTTTTCGCGGAACTCGCCGAGTGAATCGCCGGCAGAACCCGGCAGCGCGCCCCGCCAAGCGCGGTTCACACCCGGCCAATTCGGAGTTTGCGTGCGCGCCCCCGGCGACTCATTCAGTCGCCTCCAATTTTATGAACCTCACACGCACAGCCTACGGCACCTGGAACGGCGGACGATACATGCACTTCGGCGAAGCCATTGACGAGACGCGGTTCGACGGCTGCATCCGCCACGCGTATGAAAAGGGCATCCGCACCTTCATGACTGCGGATGCCTATGGCAACGGCGCGGCCGACGAGGCCATCGGCCGCTCGCTCGCCGGCGTGCCGCGCGACACCTACTGCCTCGTGGGCCTCATCGGCCACGACTTCTACGGCGGCGCGCGCGACGGCCAGAAGGGCTTCCCGCGCTTCACCGATCCGCGCCTGCGCCAGCCGCGCGATTTTCCCGAATACGTCCGCATGGCCACCGAGCGCGCGCTCACCCGCTGCCACACGGATCATTTCGACTGCCTCATGCTGCATAATCCCGACAGCATCGGCTACTCTCAGGACTCCGTGTGGAAGGCGATGACGCGTGTGCAGGACGAAAAAATGACCGGCCTCATCGGCGTCGCGCCCGGGCCGGCGAACGGCTTCACCCTCGACCTGCTGCTGTGCTTCGAGCGCTTCGGCCCGCTGCTCGACTGGGCGATGATCATCCTCAACCCCCTCGAACCGTGGCCCGGCAACCTGGTGCTGCCCGCGGCGCTGAAGCACGACATCAGCCTCATCACACGCGTCGTGGACTACGGCGGACTTTTCCACGACGACGTGCGGCCCGGCCACACCTTCGGCCCGCGCGATCACCGCACCTTCCGACCCGCGGGCTGGGTGGATGCCGGCAGTGAGAAAATCAACGCCATCCGCCCCATCGCGGAAAAGCACGGCCTCACGATGCTGCAACTCGCCTGCGCGTGGAACCTCTCGCAAGCACCGGTGCAGAGTGTGATCCCCACGCTCATGCAGGAAGTGGCGCAGGTGAACGGCGTCACGCCCAAGACCATCGAGCAAAAAATAGACGAACTCGCCACGTTGCCATCCGTCACCCTCGACGCGGATGAAATCACGCGCATCTTGGAAGTCGGCAACAACAAGGGCTGCATGGAACTCAAGGGCGGCAACCCCGGTCACACTGGCGATCCCCTCCCCGACCGCTGGCCGCTAAATGACGAACTGATCGAGATTGCGGCGCGTTGGAAAATCGAACCCGCCAGCGACCTCACCTGCACGCACGGCAAGGCCGCGTGAGATTCTCCCGGCGCGCCACGGTTTCGGCGGAAGCGCGGCCGGTGACCGCACACCGCGCCGAACCGGTGGATGGCAAACGATTGGCATTCTCCATGCTTCATCAGACATACCGAGCCTGATAAATCAATTTTCCAAACCGATGATGACGGTTTCGCAATGTGCCCCGCCCCCGCGAGACGAAGCGATCACCTCACCTGCCAAGACCCCAAAACTTTCATCGCATGAGGCGACCCTCTTGAAAGTGACGAACGTGCGTCGTATGTGCCATTCTGACATGAAGTTAAGAATCCCGATAATGTCCTTGTCATGCGCCCAATATTTCGCGAAAGCCACGAGAATAAATCCATCCATCACCGCACCATATTTCCACTTTACAGCACGACAGAAGGATGCTAAAAATTAATACTTTGAAGAACGCCCCCCCAGAGAGCCGCGTAGGTTACTTTTTCACGCTTTTGTGCATGTTGATGATTTGCGTGCCGACGTCGAATGGCGCGATTGTCAACGGGGACTTCGAAGACAATGCCGACCTCAGCGGTCCGATTGCGAGCGCACCACTGACGGGTTGGTCACCGACGACCGCAGGCACCGCCATCGTCCTCGGCACCGATCCGTTTTTCCATAACAGCAATTTCCAGTCGCTTGTCGGCGGCACCACAGGCGGTTCCATTTCGGCGTTGTTCCTCAACGATCAGGGCGTCAAGGCCCCTGCAAACTCGATGGCCAGCATCACGCAGAATATCAGCACCACGCCAGGCCAGTTTTATGACATCCGGCTCTGGGTCGCGAACCTGAGCACGACCGCCACCGGCGCAGGTGACCCGAGCGCCCGGGAGAACCTGTTCTCTTTGACTTGGAATGGAGCACCCATTGATTTGACTCAGTTGTCCATTGTGGGTCATGAGCATTTCGCGACGCCGAATCCGGCAAACCCGAACGCCGTCGAACTCGCCGGCAACTCGCGCACCTATGTCCTCGCGGCGGATTCCGCCTGGACGCTCGTGATCATCCCAAACCAAGCGGCAGCGCTCACCGGTTTGACGACAACGCTCACCATCTCCGCGCAGAACAACAACAATGCGACCGCGGTGGACGCGGTGGATGTCACGCCGGAGCCGTCCAGCATCGTGCTCCTGATCGCGGGCGCGGCATTCGCAGGAACGCGCCGCAGGCGTCAGCAGCGCGGTGCGTAGCCCGTCACTGCGGCCGCGCTCAGGCGAGCAAAGCGCGGAGGTGCGATTCCCGCGCACGATGCGCGCTGTCGTCCAGCACCGGCACACCCGTGATCGCGGCGGGAAGCTGGGGAAGCTGAATCCACGAACGGCAGCCGCCGAACTTCGGCGAATCGGGAAAGACAAAGGGCGTGCATAGTTTCTCCATCCGTACGAATGCCACGCTGACGCCGCACTTTTCACCTTCCGCGCCGGCGCGCTTTGCCGACGGCAGCTCGTAACGGAATCGCTTTTCGATCTCCGCGTCCTGCCAGATGTGGAATGACGCGAGCCTCCTCACGACCGTGAGATCCGCGACATCCTGCGTCCACTCGACCCGCACACGCAGCGTGATCTCGTGCTGCCCGTCGCCACGCAGCGCGGGCAGCGCGGTGTCCAGGGGGAGTTTCAGCTTCGCGACCTGCTCGTGAAAGAGCGTCGGGAAGAGAAAAAATTCCGGATGCTCGAAGCGGAATCCCGCGCGCCCCTCAGCGATGCCACCCTTGCGGATGATGATGCTCTGCGACCCGCTGCCGAGCGCGTTGCACACGAGTGTCCATTCTTTGAATCCAATGCTCATGTCCCCGGATAGCGGAAACAAGCCCGCGCGCGCAAGGTGCAGAAATGATTTTCACCCGCGACGCCACTTGCCCCGCGCCTCCATCCCGCGCAACATCCGCCCGTGCCCCTTCACTTCGACCTCCACTGCCACTCGTGGTATTCCGGCGACGGCGTGAGCAGCCCTGAGGCGCTGATCGCCAGCGCCAGGAGCAAGGGCCTCCACGGCTTCGCCATCACCGATCACAACACTTGCGACGCGTACCACTACATGGTCGAGCGCGGCCTCGCCCGCACGGACGGCACGCCCGTGGACGGCTTCCTCGTCCTCCCCGGCGTCGAGGTCTCCACCGCCGAGGGGCATCTGCTCTGCATCGGCACCACGCTCCCGCAGATGAAAGGCGAACCTGCCGCGGCAGTCGCGCGCGCCGTGCAAGCCGCGGGCGGCCTCGCGATCCCCGCGCATCCGTACGACCGCTTCCGCGCCGGCATCCGCGAGGACGCACTCGACGCGCTGAAGATGGACGCCATCGAGGTCTTCAACGCGGCAATCTCGCACCGGAGCTTCAATGAAAAGGCGCGCGCCTACGCCGAGCGACGCGGCCTGCCGATGATCGCCGCGAGCGATGCGCACCACGAGGCCGCCCTCGGCACGAGCCGCATGATTTTTGAAACGGACGACTTCACCGTGCGCGGCATCCTGCGCGAAATCGTGAAGGGCGCGAAACGCCACGAACAGCTCCTCAGCTTCCCCGACAAGCTGCGCAAGACACTGAACAACTGGTTCCGCCTGCGCCGCCGCCGCACCTTCACTCCAAAATCGTAGCCGCGCTTGTGAAAGCGCGGGCACTTTCCCGCCGCGCGGATCAGCCCGCGCTTTGACAAGTGCAGCTAGGAGCTACGCGAGCCGCACCGCGCGCGTCTTGTCGAGCTTCAGCACATCGCCCGCGCACATCGCCGGCGTCGCCTTCGCATCGCCCACCTTCTCACTGCGGAGCTGGATGCTCCCCTGCTCCACAAGGCGCCGCGCGTCGCCGCGGGACTTCGTGATTTGAAAACACTGCGCATACGCCGCCACGACCACGCTCACGATGTCCGGCGGCAAACCCGCCAGCGCCAGCGACGGCAGCTCCGCGTGATCGAGATCCTTCTTCGAGAAGCGCATCTCAAATTCCGCCCTCGCCGCCTGCGCGGCCTCCTCGCTGTGGTAGCGCGCCACGAGGCGTGCCGCGAGCTGCTTCTTCGCCTCCATCGGGTGAATTTCCGGCACCGGCTCGCACAGCAGCAGTTCGTAATACCGCGCCATCAGCGTATCTCCGATGCTCATCAGTTTTCCAAACATCATCTCCGGCGCCTCCGCGACGCCGACATAATTGTCGAGGCTCTTCGACATCTTGTTCACCCCATCCAGCCCCTCCAGCAACGGCAGCAGGAAAATCACCTGCTCATGCTGCCCCTCCTCGCGCTGGAGCGAGCGGCCGACGTGGCAGTTCAAAAGCTGATCCGTCCCGCCGAGTTCCACGTCCGCCTTGATCATCACCGAATCCCATCCCTGCATGATCGGATATTGGATCTCGTGCAGATACACCGGCTCGCCCGCATCGAGCCGCTTCCGGAAATCCTCGCGCTGGAGCATCTGCTGCAGCGTCACATGCGCGTTCAGCTTCATCACTGAGTCGAATGTCATCAGCTCGAACCACTCGCCATTGAACACCACCTTCGTCCGCGACGGGTCGAGAATCTTGAACGCCTGCTGCTTGAACGTCGTCGCATTCGCCATCACCTCATCGTGCGTGAGCTGACGCCGCGCCTTCGAGCGCCCGGAGGGATCGCCGATCATCGCCGTGAAGTCGCCGATGATCAAAATCGCCTGGTGCCCGAGGTCCTGGAACTGCCGCAATTTGGAAAGCCCCACCGTGAAGCCGAGATGAATGTCCGGCGCCGTCGGATCCACGCCGAGCTTCACGTTCAGCGGACGCCCGAGCCGCAGCTTCGCCAGCAATTCGTCATCGGAAATAATCTGCGCGGAGCCGCGCTTCAGGATGGCGAGTTGTTCTTCAGGCGACTTCATCAGGAAAAAATGAGCGCGCCTAGATAGACAGGCCGCGCGCGACTGCAAGGCTGGACTCCACCGGATCGCGCACGCCTCAGTTTTTGTTCAGCAGCGACTTCACGTCCTGGATGCTCATCGGCTTCAGCTCCCCGTTCCAGCTCTGCCCGCCCTCGCGCTCGCCGCCGAGCGGCATGATGGACGCGCCGCCCTTGTCCATCTCCGCCTGCCTGCGCCCGATGGCGACAAAACGCTTTTCCGATCCCGGCAGCACACGACCTTGCAGGCCCATGTTTGCATCCCGGCTCTCGCGCGTCGCATACGTCTTCGTCGGCGCCGTGAGCTTCGCAAACCACGACTGTTTCGTCGGCATCGTCTTCGTCGCGAATTGCGCATCCGCGCCCCATGCCTGCTTCGTCGCAAACGCGCCGGTCGCGAAAGATTTCGTCCGCGTCCGGTCCACAATATGAAACGCGTTCGTCGCCGCGCTCGACCCCGTGAGCGAGCGCCCACTGCCGAAATTCGCCGTGCTCGGGTTGAACTCCTTCGTGTAGTCGGGTTTCATCACCTGCTCCTCGCGCGACGTCGGCTTCGGTGCGGTCGCCGCATTCAGCCGCTGCTGCTCCTTCGCCCGGCTGCTTGAGAAGAGCGGGAAAAGCCGCATCTTTTTCCGCTCCTGCTGCTGCTCCTGCTGATCATTCTTCAGGACCTGCTGCTCCACCGTGCGGCTCCACGGCCAATGAAATGGCCGCACCTCCGCGCGTACGGGGCACGCAGCCATCGCCAGCAAAAGCAGCACGGAACGTCGCATTCGCAAATCGATGCCATCGGAGTCCGCCACTGGCAAGGTGAACTTCCCGGTGCAAAGGCATGAGCCTTCCCATCTCGCGCTGCGCTCGCCCGCGCGAGTTGGAAAACTCGCCTACTTTGCGCGCCGCGCTTTTCGCTCGCCAGCGCGGATTCGTTCCGTGTTGTGATCACATTTACGTATGTCCACTCCAGCCCACTCCCCATTTTCCCTCTCAGGCCGCGTCGCGCTCGTGACCGGCAGCACCACCGGCCTCGGCAAGGCAATGGCCGTCGCGCTCGGTCGCGCGGGCGCGAAGATTGCCCTCAATTTCCAAAACAACACCGAGCGCGCGGAAAACGCGTTCGCGGAGTTTCGCACCTCGGGAGGCGATGGGATGCTTGTGCGCGGCGATGTGAGCAGCGAGACGGATGTCCCGCGCATCGTCTCCGAAATCGCAAAAACGCTTGGCCCCGTGGACATCCTCGTCCTGAACGCCACGCCCGCGCAGCCGCAGAAGCCGATCGAGGAATACGACTGGGCATTCTACCAGCAGATGCTCGATTTTTTTGTGAAGAGTCCATACCTGCTCTCGCGCGCGTGCCTGCCGCACATGAAGCAGCAGCGCTGGGGCCGCATCATCAATATCGGGAGCGAGGTCGTCGCGCGCGGCGTGCCGAATTTCACCGCGTACATCGCGGCGAAGGGCGGGCAAAATGGATTCAACCGCGGTCTCGCGACCGAAGTCGCGAAGTGGGGCATCACCGTGAACATGATCGCGCCCGGCTGGATTCCCGTGGAGCGCCACGAGAACGATCCGCAGGAGCAGAAAGCCGGCTACCGCGCGCTCATCCCCGCAGATCGCTGGGGCGTGCCGGACGATCTCAGCGGCGCGCTCGTCTTCCTCGCAAGCGACGCGTCGTCATTCGTCACCGGGCAAAATTTGCACGTGAACGGCGGGATGACGGTGCATTGAACGGAGCCGCGCTTGAGAAAGCGCGGGCCAAATTTTTCGAGTTTCGCGTTCCGAGTTCTGCGTTTCAAAGTCAGCCCGCGCTCTCACGAGCGCGGCTACGGCGGGTGTCTCGCAAAACTGTTTTCCAAACCCGGAACGAATGTCCACCATCCGCGGCCACTCCCATGAAACAGAAAATCCCCACGCGACTTTTTCTCCTCAGCCTCACCGTCCTCACCGCCGCCATCTTCACCAGTTGTGATCGCAAGAATTCCGGCCAGTCCGGCTCCGGGAAAAAGAAGATCGCCTACGTGACGAATGGCGTCGCGTCCTTCTGGACCATCGCCGCCGCGGGCGTGAAGGCGGGCGGGGAAAAATTCGGCGTGGATGCGGAGACGCTCATGCCGGTCGAGGGCATCAGTGATCAGAAGCGGATGATCGAGGATTTGCTCACGCGCGGCGTGGACGGCATCGCGGTGAGTCCGATCGATCCCGCGAACCAGACGGATCTGCTCAACATCGCGGCGAAACGCGCGAAGCTCATCACGCACGACTCGGATGCGCCGGAGAGCGAGCGGCTCATGTATATCGGCATGGACAATTACAAGGCGGGGCGGATGTGCGGCGACCTCGTCCGCGAAGCGCTGCCGAAGGGCGGGAGCGTGATGATTTTCATCGGGCGTCTCGAACAGGACAACTCGAAGCGCCGGCGGCAGGGAGTCATTGATGCGATCCTCGGGCGTCCGGAAAATCCCGCAAACTTCGATCCGCCGGGCGAGGTGCTGGAGGCGAACGGCTACAAGATCCTCGGCACGCTCACCGATCAGTTTGACCGCGCAAAGGGCAAGGCGAACGCGGAGGACACGCTCGCGAAGCATCCCGACGTGAGTTGCATGGTCGGCCTCTTCGGATACAATCCGCCCCTGCTGCTCGAAGCGCTCGGACAGGCGAATAAACTCGGACAGGTGAAGGTCGTCGCCTTCGACGAGGACGATGCGACGCTCGCCGGCATCGTGAAGGGCACGGTCCACGGCACCGTCGTGCAGAATCCTTACATGTACGGCTTCAAGTCGGTGGAAATCCTCGCGGAAATCACCAAAGGAAATGCGAGCGTGATCCCCGCGACGAAGTTCATCGACATCCCGGCGCGGCAGATTCGCCAGGCGAACGTGGAAGAGTTCTGGGCCGACCTGAAATCGAAGCTCGGAACGAAATAGGGAAGCGGAGTTGAGCGTTGAAAGTTGAGTGTTGAGTGATGTTCTCCCGCTGCCTCCCAGATTTTGAGCCTCTCAACTCTCAACCACCATCACTCCACTTCGTAGGATGAGCGCGCCGCTCCTCGAAGTTCGGAAATTCACGAAGTCGTTTCCCGGCGTGCGCGCGCTGCGGGGCGTGAGCTTCACTCTCTCGCGTGGCGAAGTGCTCGCCGTCATCGGCGAGAATGGCGCGGGGAAAAGCACGCTGATGAAAATCCTCGCCGGCGTGCAGCGGCAGGATGGCGGCGAACTTTTCCTCGAGGGCGAGTGCATCGAGATCCGTTCCGTCCACGATGCGCTCGCTCGCGGCATCGCGCTCATCCACCAGGAACTCAATCTCGCGGATAACCTCGACGTGGCGGCGAATATTTTCCTCGGACGCGAACCGCATTGCGCGGGGATCATTGATGCGCGGCGGCTGCGGCGCGAGGCGAGGCAGTTTCTCGATGCGGTCGGGCTCGACATTGATCCTTCGGTGCTCGTCCGCACACTGCCGATCGGGAAGCAGCAGCTCGTGGAGATTGCGAAGGCGCTGAGCACGAATGCGCGCGTGCTGATCATGGACGAGCCGACCTCGAGCCTCTCCAGCCACGAGGCGGAGAATCTGTTCGCCGTCATCCGCGATCTGCGGAAGCGCGGCGTGAGCATCGTGTACATCTCGCACCGCCTCGGCGAAGTGAAGGAACTCGCCGACCGCGTGACCGTGCTGCGCGACGGCGAAAATGCGGGCGAGCTGGCACACGAGGAAATCGATCACGCGCGGATGGTGAAGTTCATGGTCGGCCGCGACCTCTCGCAATTCTACCCGCACCAGCCGCACACGCCCGGCGCGCTCGCGCTTGAAGTCCGCGCGCTCCGCACGCCCGCGAATCCGCAGCACGAGGTGAGTTTCAGCGTGCGGGCTGGCGAGATCGTCGGCATCGCGGGCCTTGTCGGTGCGGGCCGGACGGAACTCGTCGAGACGATCTTCGGCGTGACGCCCGCGCTCGGCGGCAGCATCCGTATCGGCGGCGTCGAGATGGTTCCGCAGTCGCCGCTCGACGCTATCGCTGCGGGCCTCGCGCTCGTGCCCGAGGATCGCAAGCAGCAGGGCATCGTGCTCGGCATGAGCGTGCGCGAAAACGTGAGCCTCGCCAGCCTGCGCCGCGATCAGCGGCACGGCTTTCTCAACCGTTCGCGCGAAGCGCAACTGAGCGCGCAGATGATCGCCGACCTCCGCATCAAGACGCCGCACGACGGGCAGGCCGCGCAGTTTCTCTCCGGCGGCAACCAGCAGAAGGTCGTGCTCGGCAAATGGCTCGCGCTGGAGCCGCGTGTCCTGTTGCTCGACGAGCCCACGCGCGGGATTGATGTGGGCGCGAAACAGGAAATCTATCGGCTCATGGAGGAACTCGCCGGACGCGGCGTGGCGATCGTTTTTGTCTCCAGCGAAATGGAGGAAATCCTCGGCATGTCCGACCGCACGCTGGTCATGCACGAAGGCCGCATCGCCGGCGAACTCCAGCGGACGGAACTCAGCGAGGAATCCGTCCTGCACCTCGCCACGGGCACCCATTCGAGAGCGACACTTTCATGAAAAAAATCTTCGGCATCACCGGGCTGCTCATCGTCGTGTGCATCATCACCGCGCTGGCGAGCGAGAGCTTTCTCAGCGGCTACAATCTCGAAAACCTCGTGCGGCGCACAGCGCTGTTCGGGATCATCAGCATCGGAGTGGCGTTCGTCATCGTCACGGGCGGCATTGATTTGTCCATCGGCTCGGTCGTGTGCCTCGTCGGCTGCGGCCTGCCGTGGATGCTCAAGACCTACCACTTGCCGTTGCCCGTGGCGCTCGCCGTGGTCGCCGCGGTGTCGGTCGGCATCGGGCTGCTGCACGGGCTGATCATCACGAAGCTGCGCATCCAGCCCTTCGTCGTGACGCTCTGCGGACTGATGATGTATCGCGGAATTACGCGCGGCTTCACTCGCGATCAGACGTTTGGTTTCGGCAGCAATTACGACGGCCTGCGCGTGCTCTCGACCGGCAATATCCCGCTGCCGTTCATCAAGGGCTTCGCGATCCCCGCGCCGTGGATCACCCTGCTCGTCGTCGCGGTGCTTGCCGCGATTTTTCTGAACCGCACGATCTGGGGCCGCTATCTGTTCGCGCTCGGGCGCAACGAGGAAGCCGCGCGCTACAGCGGCATCAATACGGACCGCATGGTGATCCTCGCCTACGTGATCAGCTCGACGCTTGCGGGCCTCGGCGGAGTGCTCTTCGTCCTCGATGTGAATTCCGCGCAGCCGGTGGATTTTGGAAACGTGTACGAGCTTTACGCCATCGCCGCCGCCGTGCTCGGCGGATGCAGCCTGCGCGGCGGCGAGGGAAGCATCATCGGGGTCATCGTCGGTGCCGCGCTCATGCAGGTGCTGCGAAACATGATCATGCTCACCACGACGCGCACGAACATCGAGTTTGCGATCATCGGCGCCGTGATTCTCCTCGGAGTGATCGCGGACGAACTCGTGAAGCGCTACGCCGTCCGCCGCCGCGCCGCGAAGGCACTCGCTGCCGGGCAAAGCTGAACTGGCGAGCGCCCGCACGAGCAACACCGCCACGCGCCGGCCCGCGCTTTCACAACCGCGGCTACCGGGTCACTCCACCGTCACGCTCTTCGCAAGGTTGCGCGGCTTGTCCACGTCGCAGCCGAGGGCGACGGCGGTGTGGTAGGCGAGGAGTTGCAGCGGGATGGCGGTGAGGATCGGCGAGAGGAAATCGGGGGACGCGGGGATGCCGATGAAGTCGTCGGCGACGCGCGCGAGCTTGGCGCAGCCCTCAGTGCCGATGGCGATGATGGGGCCTTTCCGCGCGCGGACTTCCTCGATGTTGCTGATGTTTTTTTCCAGCACCGAGTCGTCGGGCGCGATGACGACGGTGGGCACCTCGGGCGTGATGAGCGCGATGACGCCGTGCTTCAGTTCCGCGCTCGGGTGGCCGCTCGCGTGAATGTAGCTGATCTCCTTCATCTTCAGCGCGCCCTCGAGTGCGGTGGGGTAATTGAACTGCCGGCCGAGGAACATCATCGCATTCGCCTTCGCATACTTCTGCGCGACGGCTTTGATGTGGTCGTTCATTTTCAAAATCGCGCGCACTTTGTCGGGCAGCGCCTCGAGTTCGTCTATGATTTGCAGGCCCGTCGTCGTGCTCATGTGGCGGATGCGGCCGAGCAGCAGCGCGATGAGCGTGAGGATGGTGACCTGCGACGTGAAGGACTTCGTCGCGGCGACGCCGATCTCCGGCCCGGCGTGCATGTACACGCCGCCGTCGCTCTCGCGCGCGACGGTGCTCGCGACGTTGTTGCAAATGCCGAGCGCCCGCAGGCCCTTGCGCTTCGCCTCGCGCAGCGCGGCGAGCGTGTCGGCGGTTTCGCCGCTTTGCGAAATGCAGAAGACGAGCGTGTTCTTCGGCAGGGGGAGATTGCGGTAGCGGAACTCGCTAGCGTACTCGACTTCGACGGGCACGTGCGCGAGCGCCTCGATGATGTATTCGCCGCACATCGCCGCGTGCGCCGCCGTGCCGCAGCCGGTGAGGATGATGCGATCGATCCCGCGCAATTCGCCGGGCGTCATGCCGAGGCCGCCGAGTTTCGCCGAGGCTTCCTCGCGGGAAAGCCGGCCGCGCATCGCGTCGCGGATCGTCTCGGGCTGCTCGAAGATTTCCTTCAGCATGTAGTGCGGGTAGTCGCCCTTGCTCACGTCCTCCGCGCTGAACTCGACCTGCGTGACCTCGAAGCCGCTCGCACCGCCGAGCAGCGAGGTGATTTCAAAATCATCGCGTCCGATCACGGCGAGGTCGAAGTCCTTCAGATAAACCGCCTCGCGGGTGTGTGCGACGATGGCACTCACGTCGCTGGCAAAAAAATTCTCGCCCTTTCCCACGCCGAGCACGAGCGGCGAGCCGCGACGCGCGCCGATGATCGCATCCGGCACATCCGCATGCATCATCACGATGCCGTAGGTGCCGACGACATGCCGCAAGGCCTCGCGCAGTGCCTCGACGAGCCGCGCCTTTCCGGGCGGGGATTTCGATTCGTCGTAGTGTTTGCCGATGAGATGCGCGAGCACCTCGGTGTCGGTCTGCCCGGTGAAAGTGTGGCCTTCGCGGATCAGTTCATCACGCAGCGTGGCGTAATTTTCGATCACGCCGTTGTGGCAGAGCGCGAGCTTGCCGCTGCGGTCGAGGTGCGGGTGCGCGTTTTCATCCGTCACACCGCCATGCGTGGCCCAGCGCGTGTGCGAGATGCCGGAGTCGCCCGCGAGCGGAGACTCCTTCAGCAGCGCGGCGAGATTCGCGATGCGCCCGGTGCGCTTGCGTGTCTCGATGTTTCCGCCGGTGAGCGTCGCGATGCCCGCGGAATCATAGCCGCGGTATTCGAGCCGGCGGAGGCCGTCGAGGAGGACTGGGACTGCTGGATTTCTGCCGATGTAGCCGACGATGCCGCACATGAGATTTTTGGAGTTTGTAAATGGATGCCGATTCGGGCGCGCACCTTTGCACACCGCGACGAAAGCGGCAAACGGCTATCGCAGATGCAGTGCCACGGAATCGCATGGCGCTCGGGCGCGCGGCTTGGCATCATTTTCCCGATGCCACGCGCAAAGAGCCACGACCCGATTGCCGTCACACGGCAGAGCCTCATCGCGCGGCTGAACGACTGGGGCGACCAGCGGAAGTGGCAGGAATTTTTCGAGGCCTACTGGCAGCTCATCCACAGCGTCGCGCTGCGCGCGGGGCTGCGCGACGATGAGGCGCAGGAGGTCGTGCAGGAGACGTGCATCGCCGTGGCGAAAAATGTCGGGGGCTACGATTACAAGGCGGGCTCCTTCAAATCGTGGCTGCTGCAGATGGCGCGCTGGCGGATCACCGATCAGTTTCGCAAGCGAGACAAGCGCCGCTCCGTTCGCAGCGAAGATGACACGCGCGGGACGGCCACGCTCGACCGCCTGCCTGGCTCGGGCGAGAGGGCGTTCACCGAGATGTGGGAGGAGGAATGGCAGCAGCATGTGCTCGCCGCCGCGCTCGCTCGCGTGAAGCGCCGCGTGGAGCCGGGGCACTACCAGATTTTCGACTGCACCGTCGTGAAGCAGTGGAGTGCCGCAAAGGCCGCGAAGGAACTCGGCGTGAACATCGCACAGGTGTATCTCGTGAGGCACCGGCTGAAGGGGCTGCTGAAAAAGGAACTCAAGGAGATCGAGCGGTAGCGCCGTGCGCTGGAGGCCGGACGGCTCGGTGTGTCCGAGGAGTGTTTCTCTTTACCTTGCTCTTGCTCTCGAAAATTGAAGCGCAGAGAGCAGGAGCACGAGCAAGACAAAGATGGAAGATTTCAAACGGAGCCGGTGCTCACGGCTCGCGGCTCTTGCAAACTGCGGGCGCGCGTCGTAGCCTTTGCCCATGCCTGAGCGGACGCAAAAACCAACCGGCCCCGCGCCATGGGAGCGCAAGGACGACGGCGGCGAGGGGCCGAAAACCCCCGACGTGAAGAAGCCCGACACGAAGAGCATTCTTGAACGGATGCGCCGCGTGGATCCCGATCAGGCGCGGCGATACCGGCAGCGGACGGGGCAGTGAGCCGCGTTGCGGCAATGCTGAATTCTGAATTGCGAATTCTGAATGACGGAGGCCGAATGATTTTCCTGCGCTGATGAACCCGCATTTTTCCACCCAGACTGCCGCTGCGCTCACCGCGGGAGGACCGACGGATTTTGCAGCCATCCTTCGCCATCACGGGATCGCGCCGCAGGTGCCGGATGCGGGCAATCCGCGATCCACCATCCGCGATCCGCAATCGTTTGCGCCGACGCAGGCGACGACGATCCTTGCGTTCAAATTTGCCGACGGCGTGCTCGTCGCGGGGGACCGACGCGCGACGGCGGGCAACACGATCATGTATGACCGCGCGGACAAGGTGCTGGAGATTGACCGCCACTCGCTCATGGCCATCGCCGGCGTGCCTGCGACCGCGTGGGAAATGGCGCGCGTGCTTGAGCACAGTTTCCATTTTTTCCGACGCACACAGCTCGCCGAGATGAGCCTCGAGGGAAAGGTGCGCGCGCTCTCGAAGCTGCTGCGCGACAATCTCGGCTTCGTGCTCCAGGGCGTCGGCGTCGTCGTGCCGATCTTCGCGACGTTCGACGCCGCTGCGAAAATCCCGCGCGTGTATTTTTACGATCCGATGGGCGCGCAATTCGAGGCCGCCGACTTCGCCGCGACCGGCAGCGGCAGCCCCGCCGTGCGCGCGGTGCTGCACTACGAAAATTCCTACGCACGCAAACCGCTGCGCAAACTCAAGGGCTCCGAGGCCGTGCTGCTCGCGCTGCGCGCACTCGACACCGCCGCGGAGAGCGACTCGGCGACCGGGGGCGTGGATCGCCACGCGCGCGTTTTTCCCATCGTGAAAATGATCACCGCACGGGGCATCGAGACACTTCCCGATGCGAAACTCGCGAAGCTCTACAAGGCCAACCTCGGAAACTGACCGCCATGCACGAGGAACCATTCCGCTGGGTCGAGGCCATCGCGAACCGTCGCGAGTACATCGAGGATCAGCTTGCGCCGGGGAGTCCGATCGTGGCGCTCGGGTTTCGTGGGGGCATTTTGCTTTTCACGCTCAGCCGCGAGCGGCAGAAGATTTTTGAAATCTATGATCGTATCGCCCTCGGGGGCCTCGGGCATCCGGGAGATTTGGAGCGGCTGCGGCTCACGGCGATCGAGCTGGCGAGCACGGAGGGCTTTGCGCGCTCGGCGGATGATGTGGCGCTGCGCCGCCTCGCGAACTACTCGCTGTCGCC